>JANNFW010000046.1:0-3989 GCA_031380235.1 Rhodoferax sp.
CCATGGGCGTAGTCATTGCAAGCCTTGAACCCTCGATGAAATACATTGACTGCGTGATTGCTCTTCAACACCCGCTGATTCAATGCGGTGTTGCCGCCCAATACCCAAGTGCCTGGCCCTAGTGCCGAGGGTGGCGCCGACAAAGTGGAGCGGGAGAACAGGTTGATCAACCGAATGCCTTCGTTAGGATCGTCCAGCGCGGCTTTAAGTAACGCGTCTGACACCTTCATCGGAAATGCGATGCCGACCAGCGCCAAATGCGTCACGCGCTCTTTGAGCCTAGCGGCGGACTCCAGCGCGATCAACGCGCCAAAGCTGTGGCCCACTAAGGCGGCGCGCTCTACGCCCGCAGCATCCAGCAGGGCGACGATGAAATCTGCCGCTTCTTCAACCCTCGATGGCGCATCGCCACCAGTTCGGCAATGGCCTGGCAAATCAACCGCGAGCACGTTCCAGCCGTGGTTGGCCAGGTAGCGGCTTTGCAGAATCCACACGCTGTGGTCGTTCAGTACGCCGTGAATCATCACGACCGTGGGTTGGCTGGCGACCATCGCCTTGCCGCCGGTGTAGCAATAGGTGGTGTGGCCGTTGACTTGCAATTCCATCATGCACCTGCTTCGGTTTCGATTTTCTTCGCTTGGAGTTTTTCCGCAGCCTTCAAAGCACGTTTCAAATCATCAATCAAGTCGTCTGCATCTTCGAGGCCGATTGAAAGCCGAATCGTGCCCTGCGTAATACCTCCCGCTGCCAGTGCCTCATCACTCATGCGAAAGTGCGTGGTGCTGGCCGGGTGAATCACCAAACTGCGGCAATCGCCGACGTTGGCGAGGTGGCTGAACACCTTGAGGGTTTCGACAAACTTTTTGCCCTGCTCACGGTCACCTTTGAGATCGAAGCTGAACACGGAGCCCGCGCCGCGTGGCAGCATTTTTTTAGCCAATGCATGACTGGGGTGGCTTTCAAGCAGCGGATGGCCGACGTGTGCAACGAAGGTTTGGCTGGCCAAAAACTCAACCACCTTCTGCGTGTTCTGCATATGCCGCTCCATGCGCAGCGAGAGCGTTTCAATCCCTTGCAATATCAGCCAGGCCGAGTGCGGGCTCATGCACGCACCAAAGTCACGCAGGCCCTCACGGCGCGCGCGCAGCAGGAAGGCACCGACGGTGGACTCTTCGGTGAACACCATGTTGTGAAAACCGTCGTAGGGCGATGCCAGCTCGGCAAATTTGCCGCTAGCGCTGTGCGATGCTGCCCAGTCAAAGTTGCCACTGTCCACCACGATGCCGCCAATCACGGTGCCGTGGCCGCTCAGGAATTTGGTGGCAGAGTGGTAGATCAGGTCGGCACCATGCTCAAACGGTTTCATCAACCAAGGTGATGTCAGAGTCGAATCCACCAGCAGCGGCACACCAGCGTCGTGCGCGATGGCGGCGATGGTGGGAATGTCCAGTACGTCCAGCCCTGGGTTGCCCACGGTTTCGCCAAAGAACAGTTTGGTGTTGGGCCGCACGGCCGCGCGCCAGCCGTCGATATCACCCGGCTTCACAAAGCTGGTGTCGATACCAAAGCGGCGCATCGTGTAGTGCAGCAGGTTTTGCGAGCCACCGTAAAGTGCTGTGGAGGCGACGATGTGCGAGCCCGCGCCCATCAGCGTCGCCACACACAAATGAAGCGCCGCCTGGCCACTGGCGGTGGCAATAGAACCAATGCCGCCTTCAAGCGCGGCAACGCGCTGCTCCAGCACGGCGTTGGTCGGGTTGCTGATACGCGAGTAGACGTGGCCTGCGCGCTCCAGATTGAAGAGCGAGCGGGCGTGCTCGCTGGACTCGAACACGAATGAAGTGGTTAAGTGGATCGGCACCGCCCGCGCACCCGTTGCCGGGTCCGGCGTGGTGCCCGCGTGCAGGGCCAGCGTGTCGAAACCAGGGTCAGAATAACCGGGCATGGGGTCTCCAAGGGTTGATTTGGATCAGCGCGAAAAGCGCAGGCAAATGTCATTGTGAGCTATATTTGGGTCAACCCATGCCATGCTGTGGCGAGGATAAGGAGAGCGTATGAAAGTCAGCGATATTTTGCGTGTCAAAGGCGGCACGCTGTACACCGCAACACCAGAAGATCTTTTGTCGCAGGCCATGACGGTCATGGCCGAGAACGACATCGGCTCCTTGGTTGTCATGTCACACGGCAAAGTGGTGGGCATGCTGACCTTTCGCGAGGTGATTCAAACCATCGTCAAAAACGGCGGCACGGTCGGTACAACCACGGTCTGGAAATCGATGGACAACGGCCCCCTGACCTGCACCATGGAAACAGAACTCGACGAAGTGCGCCGTATGATGCTGGAGCGCCACGCCCGCTACATGCCGGTCGTCGACAAAATGATGCTGATGGGCGTGATCAGTTTCTATGACGTGGCCAAGTCGGTGGTCGATAGCCAGAATTTCGAGAACAAGATGCTCAAAGCCTACATCCGCGATTGGCCAGCGGGCGAAGAAGGCGAGCAGGGTTAGGACTTTGCAAGCCCATTTGCAAGCGTTCTACGCCGACCAGTTTGTCCTGCCCCTGCCCGAGGGCCATCGCTTTCCGATGCGCAAGTACGCGCTGCTGCGCGACTGGTTAACGCAAGCGCTGCCTCAGGTTCAACTGCAAGTCGCGCCAGCCGCCACAGACGGTCAACTCGCGCTTTGCCACACGCCAGACTACATTGAGGCCATCAGCTCGGGGGCCATCGCGCCGAGCATCATGCGTGAGATCTGCTTCCCCTGGAGTCTGGCGATGGCGGAGCGTGCGCGGCGCTCGGTCGGTGCCAGCATGGAAGCGGCGCGCGTCAGTCTTGGGCTGGTTTCGGGTCGACCTGCCGGGCTGGCCGCCAATCTGGCGGGCGGCACACACCACAGTTATGCGGACAAAGGCGGCGGGTTTTGCGTGTTCAATGACTTGGCGGTCACAGCGCGCATGATGCAGTCCGAATGGTCGCGCCTGCATCGCCATCGTCGCCAGCCGCTGCAAGTTGCCATCGTCGATCTGGACGTGCATCAGGGCAACGGCACGGCCAGTATCTTCAAAAATGACGCCAGTGTGTTTACCTTGTCGATTCACGGCGAGAAGAATTTTCCGTTTCGCAAAGAGGCCAGTGATCTCGATGTGGACTTGCCCGACGGCTGCCAGGATGCCGCCTACTTGGAAGCCCTGGAGCATGCGCTGCACGCGTTGGAGCAGCGCTTCAAGCCAGACTTGCTGCTGTACCTGGCAGGTGCTGATCCGCACGAGGGCGATCGGCTGGGCCGCTTGAAGCTCAGCTATGACGGCCTGGAAGCGCGGGATCGCCGTGTGATGGATTGGGCGTTTCAGCGCCGCATTCCGCTGGCTTTTGCAATGGGTGGCGGCTATGGCATCGACATGGCCACCACGCTGCAGGTGCAGCAGGGTACGTACCGCGTCGGTGTTGAATATCACGCCAAATGGCAGAAGTTGAGCCACTCGTCATGACATGCCGCTCAGGGATAATCATGGTCTATGAGCGGCAATACCTTCGGCAACCTTTTCGCAGTCACCAATTTTGGTGAATCCCACGGCCCGGCCATTGGCTGCGTGATCGACGGCTGCCCGCCCGGCATGCTGTTGAGCGAGGCCGACATCCAGGGTGATCTAGATCGCCGTCGCCCCGGCACCAGCCGCCACGTCACCCAGCGCAACGAGCCCGATGCGGTCGAAATTTTGAGTGGTGTGTACGAAGGCAAAACTACCGGCACGCCAATCTGCCTGCTGATCAAAAACACCGACCAGCGCAGCAAAGACTACGGCAACATCCTGCAAAGCTTTCGACCCGGCCATGCGGACTACACCTACCTGCACAAGTACGGCTTGCGTGATCCGCGCGGGGGAGGGCGGGCCTCTGCACGGCTCACGGCACCGATGGTCGCGGCGGGCGCGGTCGCCAAAAAGTGGTTAGCGCAGAAATACGGCACGCAGTTTCGCGGCTGCATGAC
>JANNFW010000052.1:0-4113 GCA_031380235.1 Rhodoferax sp.
TCGAAATCTTCGTACTCGTAGTCGAGGATTGAAGCGGGGCGGCGCTTGATGTTCAGCGCGGGGTAGGCAAACGGTGCGCGGCTCAATTGCAATTCAACTTGCTCGTGATGGTTTCTGTAAATGTGGCAATCGCCGCCCGTCCAGATGAAGTCACCCACAGCCAAATCGCACTGCTGCGCGACCATGTGCGTGAGCAGGGCGTAGCTGGCGATGTTGAACGGCACGCCGAGGAAAATATCGGCACTGCGCTGGTAGAGCTGGCAACTGAGTTTGGCTTTTTCACCAGGCACGGCAGACGGCGCAACATAAAACTGAAAGAACGCATGGCAGGGCATCAACGCCATCTTGTTCAGATCCGCCACATTCCAAGCGCTCACGATGATGCGCCGCGAATCCGGGTTGGTTTTCAGGGTTTTGATGACCTCGGCAATTTGGTCGATATGCCCTCCGTCCGGCGTGGGCCAACTGCGCCACTGCACGCCGTAAACCGGGCCCAGGTCACCATCCGGCTTGGCCCACTCGTCCCAAATCGTCACGCCGCGCTCTTTGAGCCAGTTGTTGTTCGAGGAGCCCGTCAAAAACCAGAGCAGTTCCTGGATGATGGCCTTAACGAACACTTTCTTGGTCGTGACCAGCGGAAAGCCTTCGTTCAAATCAAACCGCATCTGGTAGCCAAACACGCTCTTCGTACCGGTGCCGGTGCGATCCGTCTTGGCCGCGCCCGTGGTGTACACGTGACGCATGAAGTCTTCGTACTGGGAGCGGATGGGGTGGCGGGCGGGGGAGGGGGCCTGTGCGTTGCTGATCATTTCAATAGCCACCAAAGAGCGTATCAAGTGCTTGTTGAATTTCAGCCTGATGGTTGACGAGGTTTCCGATCGGGCGTCGCAATTCCGTTGCATCCAGAGCCGCGATAGCAGACGTGTGAAGCACCACGGTTTTTCCTTCAATCGTGAATTCGGGATTGAGGTCGCGCACCTTGCTTTGCAGTCGCTGGGTGGGTAGCAATGGAATCACAACGCGTGATCCAATTGCAATGAAAGTGTTTTGTACATCAAGCAAGTAAGGGATCAGGCTTCGTTCCGTCGGGTCAGGATGGCGGTAAATGTCGAATCGAGCCACCGCTACGCCTTCACGATGCGACCATCACCCAAGCTTTTTCCCCAAGTGCGGTACTTTGCAAGCGGCAATCCGTGCTCACGAATGAGTTCGTTGTGGGCTTCGAAGGCCTCCTTGTTATCGTCGCGCCACTTCTCCCAGTAGCGCCGTTTGACCTCTTGGGCCAATAAGCCATCTACGGTTTGGGAGATGTTCATGCCGAGGTCTTTGGCCGCCTCCAACATCTTGACGTTGAGCGAAAGGTTGGTGGCCTTTTTGGGCGCATTGGCGAATTGAAGCATTCAAAACTCCTGGTGGTGAGGATGGTGGAATTATATGCGCATAAAATTTGCGCATATGGCATGGATACTGAGCCTGCGGAAAACACTGCCCTCGAGGAACCTCACCCAGCCTTCGGTTCAACCCAATCAAACCTCTGCTGCGGCCAAATTCTGTTCCACAGCGGCACCGTCCAGCTCAACAAAAACAGCATCACGATCAAGCCGTGCGGTTTGAACAGAACGAACTGCCAGACAAAGGCGCTCACCGCCACCAAGAGCGCGTAGGCGATACGGGCGCTGCGCCGCTGGGGGGTGGTCATGGGGTCGGAGATCATGAAGAAGGCGAACAGCAGCACCGCGCCGTTGCTGGCCTGTTGCAACCACATGGCGGCACCGGGGTCGATGGCATAGCCCAGCCACCACAGGCGCAGCGCCAAAAGCGTCGCCCACGCGCCCAGAAAGCTCAACGACACATCCCAGCGGCTGATGCGCTGCGTGACTAGGCCGCCGAGCGCCAAAAACCACAGTGCGGCCAGGCTGCTGCTGCCCCACTGGCCGGGGCTGAGCCACGCTCCGGGCACCCAAGCGAAGGCGACAAACGCGGCCAAGTTAGCCGGGTTGAGCAGATGGCTTTTGGACTTGACGGGGCCACCGCGAATCAAGTACTTGCTGCTCATCGCGATGCACGCCAGCAAGGGGTGAACCCAGGCGTTCTCCGCTCGCACCAGGATGCAGATGCCAAAGCTGGAGATGATCGCGCTTAGGTAGCCGCCCCAGCTCTTCTTGCTGGGCAGATCGAGCAGGAATTGCCACGCGGCTTGCGTCAGCAGGGCGCTTGTGAAAGTGAGCAGAACTTGGTCTGCCGTCAGCGCAAAGTCGCGTGCAAACGCACCCAGGGCGAGAAAGCTGGCCAAGAAGATGATTTGAAACCAGCGGGCATCCAGTTTTGACCACTGAAGACCAAAATTTGAATGAAATGGGCCTCTAGCTCTCGTTAAATATACGTAATTAGATATTGAATGCATAGCAATCACCGTGCTGCACTGGTGGTTTTGAAGAGCGTCTCCCACCACGGTTTGTTTGAGTTCGGCTCCGTTGGATCGCCACCTTGCGCCGCAAAACGTGCAGCGCCGGGTATGGCATCAATCTCGTTCATCTTCCAGCCAGTGAGCCGCGCCAGGGTTTGCTTCTCGGTCGCGATGCGAGCTGGCAACTGGGTTTGGTAATAACGGCTTGCCGCGTCCACACCGGCCTGTTTGGAGGCTGAGCAGCTGGCAATGCAGTCGCGCATCAGCACCAACGGATCGCGGTCGCCGTAGATCGGGCGCTGGGTGTAATGCACCCCTTCGCGCACGGGTGTGTTGACTAACTGATTGACGCGCGGCATGCACTTCGACTCGCAGTCCATCTGCGCGACTTTGGCGCTGCACCGCGCGACGCTGCCCTCATACGGGTTTTGCACCACATAGCGGGTCTGCCAGTTTTGTCGGTCTTTGGTTTGCGTGAACATCAAGTCTTCAGGGAATGTGTTGGCGGTGTAGCGCACGTGCAAGCGTGTGAGCACCACCGGTTGCGCGCCGCCGCCGAAACCACCAAGGGGCGATACAAGTGGAATGGGGCGGCGCAGGATGGGAGCAGCCGGTGATGTTGACGCGGATGTTGAAGGTGCATTCATCTGTTTGAAGTTTTCGTCTGCATCGCCACCCGTCCAGAACACGCCTGCGTTGCGCAGCTCTTGCGCGCTCAAGGGGTTGGCAGCGCACGGGTCACACCAGGCCATGTCCCAAAAATACTCGGTGAAGACGACGCGGTGCTGCTCCTTCACGGCTTCCTGGTCGAACATGGCCTTGTAAAAATCCTGAAACTTAGGCTTGACGAAATACGGCAGGTTGACATTGGCAGGCAGCTTGGCGGTGCGATAGTTGCTGCTCTCCACACGGCCGTTCTTGGTGAGCATGTAGATGATGAGGTCTTGCGGTTTGTCCGGTGGGGCATTCAACATGCCCAGGCGCATCGGCAGCATGAACTTTTCGCTCTCAAACGCGAACTGCAAGGGGCGAAGCGTGGTGTAGCCGGTTTTGAGTTGCTCTTTCAAATTGACCTTGGCCACGAAGAACTTCATACCTTGGTTGATGTACGGTTTGAGCGCAGCGCTGGCACCTTTGGGGATTTTGTAACCGTTCTCGTTCAGCCAGATCTCCAACCCATCAGATTGCGTGGCCGACAGGCTGACGATGTCGTACTCCTCCAGCGTGTATTGCGCTTCGATGGTGATGCCAAGCGCCTTGTCGCGCATTGCAGCCATCGGGGCTGCGGCTGCAGGTGCCATCATGCTTAGGGACTCGCTGCGACGTTCTTTCATCAGCGCGTCATAACCCCAATTGAAGTTGACGCGGCAGGGGTCGCTGTCGTGGTACTCGGCCAGGCGCGGGCTGCTGTAGGCATCCAGCCGCTCGAAGGTCAGTTTGTCCGCCACGCGCACCTGACCTTTTTGCAGCGTGGTGGGGGTCGGTACGATCAAGGCGAATTCGCTCAGCGGCCCTTTGTAGTCGTTCAGCATCGAGATGACGGTGCGCTTGCCATCGCGCACCATCACCACCTGACTGGCTTCGTTGAAAAGATTGGCGTCGGCTTTGCCTGCGTAGAAGCCGCAGAAGGCCTGGGCGGGTGTTTGCATTGCCAGCCCGACCGCTATAACAGCGAGGCCTTGTTTCACGAATGAGCGGGGAGTCAT
>JANNFW010000078.1:0-2850 GCA_031380235.1 Rhodoferax sp.
TGATTTTTTCAACAAGCTTATCGCCGCGACCGCCGCGCAGAGCGATGCAGATCATGTGCCGCTGCTGATTCAATCCGACCCCCGCATCCCGCCGCGCCCACCCGCGATTTTGGCGGGCGGCGCCTCACCTTTGCCCGCGCTCTTGGCCGGGCGAGACCGCCTGATTGCGGCGGGTGCAACCGCCTTGGCCATGCCGTGCAACACGGCGCACTACTGGTACGCCGACTTGGTGCGCGGTTGCCCGGTGCCGTTTTTGAGCATTGTGGATGCGGTGTTTGACGAGCTGGCAGTGGAGGTGCCCAAGGGTGTCAAGATAGGCCTGATCTCAACCCAGGCGACCATGGCCGCGCAGATTTTTGACAAGCGCTTGCTGGCCCAGGGCTACTCGGTGCTGCTGCCATCTGATGCCGACATGCAGGCGCGTGTGACACCGGCCATCCATTTCGTGAAAGCCAATCGACCCGAGCAAGCCGGCCCGCTGCTGGAAGAGGCTGTTCGCAGCCTGATCGCACGCGGTGCCAGCCGCATCATTCTTGCGTGCACGGAAACACCCGTGGCGCTGGAGGCCGTCAAGTCGCCCTTGATGGCGCAGTGCATAGACCCCACGGCGGCGCTGGCCAGGCTGTGTGTCGCATGGTGGGTTGGGCACAAAAAAACTTGAAGACATCTTGAAGTGATCTTCAGGAACAGCGGGTACGATGCAGGGCATGAATTCCATCTATCCTGCACTCGCCACGGTGGCCGCCTACCTTGTCGGCTCGCTCTCATTCGCGGTCATCGTCAGCCGCATGATGGGCTTGAACGACCCACGCTCCTACGGCAGTAAAAGCCCTGGGGCCACCAATGTGCTGCGCTCGGGCAGCAAGGCCGCAGCCGTCATCACGCTGCTGCTGGATGCGCTCAAGGGCTGGCTACCGGTCGTGCTGGTACGCTGGTATGGCAAGCCGTATGGGCTGGAGGAGGGCACGATGGCGATGGTGGGGCTGGCGGCGTTTTTGGGCCACCTCTACCCGGTGTTCTTTCGCTTCCAAGGTGGCAAGGGCGTGGCGACAGCGCTGGGCGTGTTGATGGCTATTGACGTATTTTTGGGGCTGGCGGTGTTCGCCAGTTGGCTCATCATCGCGTTTTTCTCGCGTTACTCATCACTCGCTTCTTTGGTCGCGGCTGTTTTTGCGCCGGCCTACTACGTGATGGGTGCAGGCATCGCCTGGTACCTGGAAAAGCCTGTTTTGATGGCGATGGTGGTGATGGCCGCGTTTTTGTTTTGGCGGCATTCGCAAAATATTTCGCGCCTGCTCAAGGGGACGGAGTCGAAGCTGGGTGGCAAGAAAGAGGTACCCAAGTCCAAACGAGCGAATTAGAAGCTATTCCGAATCAATGTCGTGAAGCGTGCGCGCCCATCTGTAGGATCAAATGATGGTTGATGCGCAAGTTCAAAGCTGAGGCCGCAAGAGCCGATGCGATCTTGGAGCCACTAACCGCCGTGCGGTGCAACTGGGGCCGCGCGATGGGCTGACCGTCTTCATCCACCACGATGGCCACATGCGGCGAGCCCGATTGGGCCGTGCGGCGCATCACCACCGCCACCGCAGCACTCTCCAACCGCACATAGGTGCCCGGCGGGTACATGCCCACCACGCGCACCAGCGCCTGACCCACATCGTCAGTCTGCTCTTTGGTACTGGAAATCAGTGAGCGCAGCGACTCAGCGGTGCTGCGCCCGGTGCGCGATTTGCGCGGGCTGATCATGGCGGCATAGCGATCCACAATTCTCAAAATTCGCGCCAACCGGTTCGCCGGTGAGATCGTGCGAAATACGCCTTCATCGGTGCGCTCGTCATGATGGCGTGTCACAACATCCAGCCACAGCTCGTCGCTGACGTGCAGGTTTGCCAGCATCAGGCCGCCCTTGGTGGTGTGCGCGCGAATCATGTCCATCTGAATCGACGATGGCTTCTCGACCTGGTGGGCCAGATCGTCCTGCATGGCAGTCATGGCAATGTTCATGGTGAGGGCGGCATGCACCAGGCTGTTGCGCTCGGGCGTGCTGACCTTCAGCTCGACCGCCATCAAATGGCACAGCACCGCACATACCAGCGCGTGCGAGGCGCTGTAACCCACCGGGGAGTTGGTCGCCAGCTGGAACAGCAGATACAGGCCGACATCGGTGTCGCGCTGCAGCAGCGCCTGCATCCAGCGGTCGTATTGCCAGACGCGCAGCTCAAACTCCTGAATGCTGGCGGGGCTGGCCAAAATGATGCCAATGCCCGACTCCAGGTCAGACCACAGGCTGAGCAAGTCCTCATATTCGTTTTCGGTTTGAACTGCCACCTGCTTTTTCCCTTTGACCCTTTTGCTTTTCTTTTACAGTTCTTTTCGAGACATTCAGCGCTTTAAAAGCACCATCTGATCATTGTTGCGGGTCATCTGAAACCGATTTAAAAAGCTGTTGCCCAACAAAACATACGGCATCGATCCCGTGGACACCACCGCTTCAACGTCGAACACCTCGACATCACCGACGCGCACGCTAGAGAGTTTCATCCGCCAGCCAGTGGTCATGCCGTTCGCGGTCGACACGCGTACCTGCTGCCCCGCTTGATAGTTCAGGCCAAGGCGTTTGGCATCTTCAACGCCGATGCCGATTGAGGTAGCCCCGGTATCGACCATCAGTTCCACCGATTTGCCATTGATTTGGCCCTGCTTGAAAAAATGCCCGCCACTGCTAGCCGCCAGTATGATTATGTCACCGCCCACAGCGCTGGCGCCACCCCCCACAAAGGCAGGTCCCACACCCACGCCCAAACTCAACCAGCCCCCGCACACAACCACCAACCCCCAGACGCCGAC
>JANNFW010000009.1:0-1501 GCA_031380235.1 Rhodoferax sp.
GCGGCTGGCTTTGAAGTCGTGCTGGTGCTCACCCAGCCTGACCGCCCCGCCGGGCGCGGCCTGAAGCTGCAAGCCTCTGCCGTCAAACAACTTGCGTTGGGTCACAACATTCCCGTCGCGCAGCCACGCAGCCTGCGCCTAGATGGCACATTCCCCGCAGATGCAGCCACCGCGCGCGATGCGATTGTTGCCGCCCGCGCCGACATCATGGTAGTCGCCGCCTACGGCTTGATCTTGCCGCAATGGGTGCTGGATGCGCCACGCTTGGGGTGTTTGAATATCCACGGCTCGCTGCTGCCAAGATGGCGCGGTGCCGCCCCGATTCACCGCGCGATTGAAGCGGGCGATGTTGAGACCGGCATCACCATCATGCAAATGGACGCTGGGCTGGACACGGGCGACATGTTGATCGTCGAGAAGCTTCCCATCGCCCCCACAGACACCACGGGCCAGTTGCACGACGCGCTGGCGGCGATGGGCGGCAGGATGATTGTTGACGCGCTGCATCTTGCCATCAGCGGTGAATTGCGTCCTTTGAAGCAGCCTGAGTCGGGCGTGACCTACGCGCACAAAATCGAAAAGCATGAGGCCGTGATTGACTGGAGCCAATCTGCTTCCCAGATCGTGCGGCGCGTTCGTGCGTTCAACCCGTTTCCCGGTGCGAACTCGTTGCTGGGCGATGAGGTACTCAAAGTCTGGGGTGCAGACCTTGTCGAGGGTGTTCCTCCAGAAAGCGCGGTGCCTGGCGAGGTGCTGGCGGTTGCCCCCGACGGTATTACAGTCAGTGCGATGAATTCAAAAGTCCGCCTGACCGAGCTTCAACGCCCCGGCGGCAAGCGCCTGAGTGCCGCTGAGCTGCTGCGCGGCTTTGAGATCAAGCCCGGCATGCGGTTCGCGCAAAATCCCGCTACCCAGAATCCCATTGTTAAAAACTAACAAGACAACTCCCCATGAACGTCATCCGCTTTTCAGATTTATGTGCCCAAGGCAAAGTCAGCGGCCAACGCGTTTTCATCCGCGCTGACTTGAATGTTCCGCAAGACGATGCAGGCGCAATCACCGAAGACACCCGCATCCGTGCGTCAATCCCCGCGATTCAAATGGCGCTGGACGCAGGCGCTGCAGTCATGGTGACGTCGCATCTGGGCCGCCCAACCGAGGGGGCGTTTAAACCCGCCGACTCGTTGGCCCCCGTCGCCAAACGCATGGGCGAGTTGATGGGTCGTGACATTCCGCTCATCAGCAATTGGGTCGATGGTGTCAAAGTCAACGGCCAAGCGCTCGTCGCAGGTCAACTCGTGCTGTTGGAGAACTGCCGCGTCAATATCGGCGAGAAGAAAAGCGACGAGACGCTGTCCCGCAAGATGGCGGCGCTGTGTGACATCTTCGTACACGACGCATTTGGCACGGCGCACCGTGCGGAAGCCTCCACCTACGGCATCGCGCAATACGCGCCCATCGCGTGTGCGGGGCCGCTCTTGGCAGCCGAGATGGACGCGAT
>JANNFW010000119.1:0-4997 GCA_031380235.1 Rhodoferax sp.
AGTACTTTCAAGGAAATACCATGGCAACCAAGCAAAAAATTCGCATCCGCCTGAAAGCGTTCGACTACAAACTGATCGACCAGTCCGCCGCTGAAATTGTGGACACCGCCAAGCGCACCGGCGCGATTGTCAAAGGCCCCGTGCCTTTGCCAACCCGCATGAAGCGCTTTGACATTCTGCGTTCACCGCACGTCAATAAAACCTCGCGCGACCAGTTTGAAATCCGCACGCACCAGCGTTTGATGGACATTGTTGACCCCACTGACAAGACCGTTGACGCGTTGATGAAGCTCGATCTGCCTGCGGGCGTGGACGTTGAGATCAAGCTGCAATAAGCTGAAGCACTTACAAGCAATCAGATTTGAAAAAGGCCCGCATGAAAGTGCGGGCCTTTTTTTATGGGCTATTCGATTGCAGATTCACACGCGCGGCATGCTCAGACTCGGCTCATCTTCGAGCATGATCCGATCCGCCCAAACCCGCAACTTGGTCGTGTCTGATCGCAGCACTTCTTGCTTCACCGCCAAAATCTGCGCCGGGTGCATCGAGAAGCTGCGCAGCCCCATGCCGAGCAACAGGCGGGTCAAGCTGATGTCGCCTGCCATCTCGCCGCACACGCTCACGCCCTTGCCCTGCGCGTTGCATTCTTTAATCGTTTCGCTGACCAGGCGCAGCACGGCGGGGTGCAGTGGGTCGTAAAGATGCGCGACGGACTCATCGGCCCGGTCAATCGCCAATGTGTACTGAATCAGGTCATTGGTGCCGATGGACAGGAAATCGAAGTACTTCAGAAACAGCTTGAGCGTCAAGGCGGCGTCGGGCACCTCGATCATCGCGCCGAGTTGCACTGAGCCATACGCCACGCCTCTGTTGTCCAGCTCGGCCCGGGCATGATCCAGCAAGGACAAAGTCTGGCGAATTTCGCTGCCGTGCGCCAGCATAGGGATCAGCAAGTTGACCCTGCCATGCACCGCAGCCCGCAAAATCGCGCGCAATTGGGTTAAAAACATTGCAGGGTCGGCCAGACTCCAGCGAATCGCGCGCAGGCCCAGGGCAGGGTTCAAATGCGCATCGTCGCGCAGCGTCTTGTCGCTGGACTTGCCCAGTGGCTTGTCTGCGCCAATGTCCACGGTGCGAATCGTGACCGGCAGGCCTTGCATGCCTTCGATGGCGCGTTTGTAGGCTTCGTACTGTTCCTTTTCGTCCGGTAACTGGCCCGCAGCCCGGCCCATGAACAAAAATTCGCTGCGAAACAGCCCCACGCCCACCGCGCCGGCCTTGACGGCACCAGGCGCATCCTCAGGCATTTCGATATTGGCCAAAAGCTCGATTTTCTGGCCGTCCATCGTGATGGCGGGCGTGTGCAGCAGGCGACTTAAACGGCCCCGCTCCAACTCCAATTGGCGTTGCTTGAAACCATATTCGGCCAGGATGATCGGCGACGGATCGACGATCACAATGCCCGCATCGCCATCGATGATCACCCAGTCGTCTTGCCGCACGATGTGGCTGGCCAGGCGCGCACCCACCACGGCGGGGATGTCCATGCTGCGGGCCACAATCGCCGTGTGCGAGGTTTTGCCGCCCACGTCGGTGATAAAGCCCGCAAACACGCTTTGCTTGAATTGCAGCATGTCGGCGGGTGATAAATCGTGTGCGATGAGCAGTAGCGGCACGTCGACGGTGTCGTCCAGCAGCAGATCTTGCTGCGATTTTTGACGGGCTCCGCGCGTCGGCTTGGGTGCTGTGATGGGCGAGGGCGCGCCCTTCATCGCCCGCAGCACGCGCTCGGTGATCTGCTCCAAGTCCGCCTTGCGCTCACGCAGGTACTCGTCTTCCATCTCGTCAAATTGGCGGGCAATCACTTCAAACTGCGAGGTCAGCGCCCACTCGGCGTTGTACAAGCGGTCTTTGATCCAATGTTTCACGCCCAGGATCAGCTCATCGTCTTCGAGCAGCAACAGGTGCACGTCCAACAGCGCAGCCAGCTCATGCGGCGCTTCCTTCGGGCCCATCAGCGCGATGCTTTTTTGCAGGCGATGTATTTCGTCCACGACCGCATTGCGGCCCACGCGAACCCGGTCAATCTCGGCATCGACTTGAGCGGCTTCGATGAAGTAATGCGCTACATCCATGTGACTGGATGCCACGATGACGGCCCGCCCAATGGCGATCCCACGGGCAACGGCCAGCCCGTGGATGGCGAAGGTCACTCGCCCTCTCCGAATTTGTCGTTGATGAGAGCGAGCAATGCGTCCATCCCCTCCTGTTCACGCTCACCGTTTGTCTCCACCTCGATGGTCGAGCCGATGCCTGCTGCCAGCATCATCACGCCCATGATGCTTTTGGCGTTGACGCGGCGCTCGCCTTTGGCTAGCCACACTTCGCACGGGAAGCTGCCCGCCAATTTGGTGAGCTTGGCCGAGGCGCGGGCGTGCAGGCCCAGCTTATTGCTGATGTTGATGGATGTCTTGATCATTTTTCTTCTTTACCTGATTTTGCGGCGCGGACACGGCCACCTGCATCACGCCCTGTGCGCCACCGGCCAATGCGCGGGCTACCAGCGCGTCCAGCGGCTCGTGCCGGTAGGTCAGGGTGCGTACCAGCATGGGCAGGTTCACCCCCACGATCAGTCGCGACTTCACGCCATCGATCAGCTTTTGCGCGATGTTGCAGGGGGTGGCGCCAAACATGTCGGTCAGCACCAAGGTATAGGGCAAGCCCAGCTTCGCCTGCGCGGCGCGAGCCGCATTCAAGGTGACTTCGGGGGGCGTGTTGGGCATCACATCCACCGCCTCGATCTTGCTGGCCGAGTCGGGGAACACGTGCAGCGCACAGGCACGCAAGGCGCTGGCAAGCGGTGTGTGGGCGATGATGAGAATGCCGTTATTCATAATATTTCAGTCCACCATTATGACTTTTTGGTGCCCGGTGACAGTAGAAAATGGACGTAAGAGCCGATGCAACAAACCAGGAACACACTGAGTGCGGCCTGAAATGCGGCCACCTCGGCCCAGCCCAGCGCTTTGAATCCGTCGATCAGCAGGCCAATGCCCCATTGAATGGTGAAAACGCCCGAAAAAATCACCAAGTTAAAGGCCGACAGCGCCCGCCCGGCGAGGGCTGGCGCAAAAGCCATGCCGATGGCGGGCTGCGCCAGCGACACAAACGTGCATGCAATGCAATACAGTGTCAAGCCCAGCGCAGTCCATTGCCCGAGGCTGCCTGCCGCGACGATGATCAACGCCAGCACGACGAAACTCAGGGGCATGCCTGCCGCGATCAAACGCTCGGCATTCAAGCCGCGTTTGACCAGCCTCGGGCTGAGCAAGCCCCACAGCCAAAAGCTGACCAGCATGCCCATGTTGAGCCAAAACAGGCCCGTCGCCGCTTCAATCGGGGTGTACCCGGCCACCCGCGTCATCCATGGTACAACCCACAGCGTCTGCATGGCGACCAGCCCGCCATAGGTAAAGAAGCCAATCGGCACCATTTTGCGAAAGTAGGGGTGCGCCCACACCTCGGAATAGCCTGAGGTGTTGGTCGTGGTCGCTGCCGTGATGGTGCTGATATTGGGCGGGTTGGTCGTCCACGCGGGGACTTGCCAGCAAATGATCAGCATGGCCAAAACCAGCAAGGCCGCAAGCCCCAAAAATAAACCGCGCCAGCCAAGCAGCGGCATCAGCCATTGCACCGGCAAGGTGGAGGCCACCATGCCGAGCGAGCCGGACATCAACATCCAGGAGTTGGCGCGCAACAGCGACGCCGAATCAAACCATCGGCGGTAGCCGGTGAGTGGGGCCATCAAGCAGGCGCTGACCCCCACGCCGCACAAGATTCGGGCAGCCAGCAGGCCGGTGAAGCCGGTGGCCCATGAAAACGCCACGCAACCCACTACGGCAACGGCCAGCAGGCTCAAAATAACGCGCTTGGGGCCGTGTCGGTCTAGCCAATGGCCCAGCGGTAGTTGCGTGGCCGCAAAACCCAGAAAGTACCCGCCCGCCAGCAGGCCCAGGTCTTTCGCACCCAGCGCCAATTCTGTGGTGAGCGTGGGCGAGATCGTGGCGGTGATGGAACGGATCAGGGCCGACAGAAAGTACGCCACGGCAAAGGCCATGAACACCAAAATGGCCTTGCGACGTGCAAGTTGGCTCATTGAAAGTTCAAACCGGAAAAGAACGGTTCCGCGGTTGCGGTCGTCACGCTGGCTGACTGCGCAGGTGCGTACACGGCCGCATGGAATACGTGTGACCCGCGCGCGAACCACACGCCTTGCAGGATGACCGGGCTGCCAGCGCCGCGCTGGCCCTGCGCAATGACGAACATGCTGGAGCCTGGCGGTGTCGCCGCCTTTGCGGGTGATTCGACCGGGTTGGGTGACTCGCGCACTGATTTGGCGACCATATTGGTCAGCGTCGTTTTACGCCACTCTGTCAACACCCTTGGCGCAGCACTGCCCTCAGGAATAACAGCGTGAGAAATCGCAAATGTGGCTCCATCGGCATCGCAACCAGTCATGTGCAGGGTGACGGTCAGCCCCGCCAGCGGCACGCTGCGCTGATGGTGCGCGGGTTTGCAGGGCATCATGGCGGTCAGGTCAGTGTCGACAATGCGGGTCTCGCGCCAGTTCAGGCTGGGGTTGCACGCGCTGAGCAACAGAACCGCCAAAGCTGTCATAGCGCCATTAGGTGCACGATGGCGAACGTTCAATGAAACGGTATAAGGCACCAGTTACTATTAAATAAATAGCTGACTATGGATGTTATTCGAGAGCTAGAGCTCGATTTAATCAATAATTTAGCAAAAATCTGGGTTTTAGAGGTGCAAATTAACTTGGGGGTTAATTTATTCGAAAAAATGAACTCGCAGGTTCATTTTTCTCTGAATCCGCTATTTAAGCACGCCAAACACCTTCTTCAGTATCGCGCTGCCCGTACCAATGGGGTCTTGGCGGATTTTTTTCTCTTCCTCACCAATCATGAAGTACAGGCCGTCCA
>JANNFW010000173.1:0-12630 GCA_031380235.1 Rhodoferax sp.
CGGACGGCAAAGACATGTCAGGCCGACTCGCGGAAATAAGCAACCAACTCAACCAGGCCCGCCTTGAGTTGCGCGAAGCGGAGAACGCGCGTGACGCGGCCAAAAAGCAGCTCGACGCGGAGAAAACCCAGACTACAAGCATCACGTCTCGCAGCCTGCTTCAAGAATCAGCCACGGTCGTTTCGACCCCTGAAGTTGATTCAAGAATTGATGCTCAAAAGCGAAACCTCGATGCACTGCTGCAGCGCTTCACGGATGCGCATCCCGACGTTATCAGTGGCAGAAAGCTCATTAAAGACCTCGAAGAGCAAAAGCGCAAAGAGGTGGCCGAGCTTCGAAAGGCTGCGATGGCTATTCCAACAGCGACTTCGGGCACCTCCAGCCTGGCCGCCCAAGAGCTCAGCCGGATGTTGTCCACGTCTGAGATACAGGTTGCTGCCTTGCGCGCCAGGGTGAGTGAATACGATGCCCGTTTCGCCAGGGCCCGGGAGCAGATGAAGACCGCTCCCCAGATCGAAACAGAGTTTTCCCAGTTAAATCGCGATTACGCCATCAACAAGAAGAACTACGAAGACCTCGTCGCCAGGCGGGAGTCGGCATCCTTGTCGGGAGATTTGGAAGGCGCATCCGGCATTGCCGACTTTCGTCTGATTGACCCACCGCGAGTATCCCCGCAGCCGGTCGCACCCAACCGGCTGTTGTTGATGCCGTTGGCACTGCTTGCCGCACTGGCGGCGGGTGTGGCGACGGCTTTTGTGGCCAGTCAACTCCGGGCCGTGTTTTTTGATGCCCGAAGCCTGCGGGATGCGTCCGGGCTGCCACTTCTGGGCGTGGTGACGCTGGTGGTGAGCGATACATTCAGAGCTAAAGAGAGATCGGACATGAGAAAATTTGTCGCGGCGTCCAGTGGACTGGTGGGTGCATTCATCGTCGGGATTGCCGCATTGGCTTTCGTTACCGGACGGATGGGGTAACCGGCCATGAGCAGCTTGATCGAACAGGCAACTCTGCGCCTGGAACAGCTTCGCAGAGCGGGTGCCGTCATTCCTGAGAAGGCCAATGCGGCGCAGGAATCCTCGCCAGTTGTGGTTGCGCCTTCGGTAGCCCCTTCGGTAGCGCCGTCAATAGCCCCTTCGGTAGCGGCGGCATCGCCTTCAGTATCGCGCCGCGTCGAGATCGATTTAGACGCGCTGTCCTCTGCAGGGATCGTCAGCCCCAATGCGCCGAGATCGCAGATTGCTGACCAGTTTCGGGTCATCAAGCGGCCGTTGATTCGAAATGCCATGGGCCGGGGCGCGTCCCTGGTTGCCAATGGCAACCTCATTATGGTGACCAGTGCCTTGGCGGGTGAAGGCAAGAGTTTCACCGCCATCAATCTGGCGCTGAGCATAGCGACTGAGTTGGATAACACCGTGATGCTGGTAGACGCTGATGTTGCACGCCCATCGGTATTGCGTGTGCTCGGCCTGCCGCCCAGCCCAGGTTTGCTGGATCTGGTGTCCGATGAGTCGCTGGACATGTCTCGCGTCTTGTTGAGAACTAATATTGACAAACTGAGTATCCTGCCCAGCGGGCTACAGCAGCAACGTGCCACGGAAATGCTCGCCAGTGATGCGATGATTCGAATCCTCAAAGACATGGCCAGTCGATACCCAGACCGAATCATCATTTTTGATTCGCCTCCTTTGCTGCTGACCACAGAGGCTCGCGTTTTGGCCACGCACATGGGCCAAATTGTGATGGTGGTTCGGGCTGAGGACACCTTGCAATCGGACGTACGGCACGCGCTGTCCCACATTGAAGCCTGCCCCGTGAAAATGTTGGTCTTGAATCAGGCGAGGGCTGCGTCTGAAGGTGCCTATGGTTATGGGTATGGCTACGGTGGTTACGGCTACGGTGGCGAACAGCAGGTTCAATGAAGTTCACGCCGGAAAAATGAAGAAAAGACTGTCTTCACCGCTGAATCGGTCGATGCAGCGCAACTCGGTTGAGTCCCGTCTGGCCCGTGGGGCCCTTCTGGCTCTGATCTACCCGGTCGAGACCCCCCCAGTTCTTTTTGCCGCCCTGCTGACGGTACTCGCCGCTGGCGCTCCAGGTGTGAATGCGCAAACCGCCGATGCAGTGGGTGTCAGGCCAAACCTGTCCATTGTGCCGCGCGTTTCAATTTCTGAAACCTGGACCGACAACGTGCGGCTTTCGACCAATGATCGTCAGTCTGAACTGATCACGGTGTTAAGCCCTGGCATTCGAATCAGCGGGGATCGCGGAAGATTGAAGGGCTATTTTGACTACGCGCTGAACGCGCGGTACTTTGCGCAAAATACCTCCGCCGCAGACATCCAGAATGCATTGACCGCGTTTGGAACCCTTGAGGCAGTTGAGAACTGGGCGTTTGTTGACCTCAGTGCGGGCATCTCCCAACAGTCGGTATCGGCACTGGGCGCGCCCTTGGTCGGCTCGACGGCACTCAGCGGCAACCAAAATGAATCGGCAACCGTCCGGCTGTCTCCCTACGTGCGCGGCAGGCTGGCCAGCACGGTGGACTATGAAGCGCGCTACAGTCTCGCGGCGAACCGAAACAAGGCCTCTACGGAGTCGGATACAAACTCGCGCGATGCCTCGGTCCGGCTGAGCGGGCGCGGCGCTGGCGCGCGCTTGGGGTGGTCGCTGGCCGCCCAGCGGCAGAGCACGTCCTACAGCGCAGGGCGAAGTACTGAGTCGGATTTTGTCACTGCCGCGCTCACCTACGCTGTACTGCCAGAGGTAACTTTGAATGTTTCAGGCGGGCAAGAGTCGAATAACTTCACGACGGCCGACAAACAGAGCAGCGGAACCTTCGGTTACGGGGTCTCCTGGATTCCGTCTCAAACCACAAGTTTCTCGGCATCCCGCGAGAACCGTCGTTTTGGCGAGTCGTTCAGCATCAGCGCCGCTCACCGAACCGCCAGAACTGCTTGGCGCTTCACCGATTCAAGAAGTATTGCAAATCCAGCGGCGCAAACCGGCCTGGCCACATTGGGCTCGGCCTTTGACATTTTCTTCAATCAGTTCGCGGGCACCGAGCCCGACCCTGTCAAGCGCGCCGCGTTGGTGAATGCGTTTTTGCAGGCCAACGGAATTGACCCGAACAGTTCGGTCACGACGCCTTTTGCAACGTCAGCCGTGTCCGTGGTTCGACGCCAGGATTTGTCGTTCTCGTTGCTGGGCATTCGGGATACTGTGACCTTCATTGCAACGCGAAGTGAATCATCGCGGCTTGACTCGTTGTCCACAGCGGTCGATGATCTCTCGAACGGTGCCGTGGTTCGACAGTCCGGCTTGAGCGTGAGCTACTCGCACAGGCTGACACCGATCTCCTCCATGAGTGTTCTGGCATCGACCAGCCAATCATCGGATTCGCTGGGGTCGCAAGACAGCAGCAATCGCTTGCTGAATTTAAGTTTTTCAACCAGATTGGGGTTGAAGACCACTGCTGCCGTTAGCGCACGGCATGTTGTTTTTGAAAGCAACATCAGCCCCTACACCGAGTCAGCAATCACTGGCACGGTGAACGTGCAATTTTGACCCATGTATGAAGCTTTTTATGGGCTGACCGGCAAGCCGTTTCAGCTCAATCCAGACCCCAGTTTTTACTTCGGCAGTAAGCAGCATCGGCGTGCCAAGGCTTACCTTGAATATGGCGTGCAACGTAACGAGGGCTTCATCGTCATCACGGGTGAAGTCGGCGCCGGCAAAACTACCATCGTTCGCGGGCTGCTGGAAAGCCTCGACACGAATGCAGTGGTTGCAGCCAACCTCGTCAGCACACAACTGGATGCGGAAGATACGCTCAGGATGGTGGGCGCGGCGTTTGGTGTCGGTGTCAAAGACATGTCGAAGTCGGATTTGTTGATGTCTCTGGAGGCCTTTCTGGTCACCCAAATCAGCCAAGGCAAGCGCTGCTTGCTGATCGTGGATGAGGCACAAAATCTCACGGCTCGCGCGGTTGAAGAGTTGCGCATGCTGTCGAACTTCCAGTTTGGAAAACAGGCGCTGCTACAGACATTCCTGGTCGGCCAGCCTGAGTTTCGCGAGATTCTGCAAAACCCCAACATGCAGCAGTTGCGCCAACGCGTGACGGCGACCTGTCATATCGGCCCCATGGACAAGGACGAGACGCGCGGCTACATGGAGCATCGGCTCAAGTGCGTGGGCTCCCAAGGTCGCCCGAGTTTTGACGGCGCGGCCTATGAAGCGATCCATAAAGCAAGTGGTGGTATTCCACGGCGCATCAACTCTGTCTGTGATCGGCTGCTGCTGCTGGGCTTTCTGGGCGAGAAGGACACGATCACTGCCGATGACGTGAACGAAGTCGTAGCAGAAATGCATGAAGAATCCGGCGGCTCTAACGTCTCTAGCGGCCCGCAGCCCGCCATGACCGCGCCTGGCGGTGGGTGGGCGCAGCCTGACAAACGCCGTGTCGATCCAGCTTTCGACATTGACCTGTCCAACCTGCAGTTGGATGACGATTTGGTCAACGGACTTTCCAAAAAGATAGACGACTTGAGTGCCGAGAGGCACGGCGACCGCTTGATGCGGCTGGAGCGCAGCCTGCTACGCCTTGAGCGCTGCAATCTCGAAATTTTGACGATGATGCAAAAACTGGTCGTGGCCGCCAAGAAAACAAAAATAGAGGCGAACCAGGAAGCTCAACGTGGCACAGGTCAAAATGCTGGCCTGAACATTCACCAAGACTTTGCACCGGGCATGGAGCAAGATCTCGGCCCGGGTATCGGCTTGGGTCTCAGCCACGACATCAAGCTGTGAGCGCTCGATACCTGATATGAACCGACCTGCGGCCACGGCCCTGACCAACGCGTTGACGATTGATGTCGAGGACTACTTTCAAGTCTCTGCTTTTGCGCCGCATATTGGCCGGCTGGAATGGAACTCCCGCGAATGTCGGGTAGAGCGCAACGTCACCCGCATTCTCGAGATGCTGTCCAAGCGACAAGTGAAAGCCACTTTTTTTACATTAGGATGGATTGCCGAGCGCTACCCCCAGCTGATTCGCCAGATCGCTGTAGAAGGGCATGAAGTGGCCAGTCATGGCTACGGCCACGAGCGCGCCAGTGACCAGACCGAAGACGCTTTTTTTGCCGACATCCAACTGGCCAAGGTGATCCTGGAGGACCTGTGCGGTGCTGAAGTCAAAGGCTATCGCGCCCCCAGTTTTTCAATCGGCAAGGGAAACTTGTGGGCTTTTGACTGTCTGCAAAAAGCCGGTTACCGCTACAGTTCCAGCGTCTATCCCATCCACCATGACCATTACGGCATGCCCGATTCGCCGCGTTTTGCACATCAGATTCGGCCGGGCTTGATGGAGATCCCGGTGACCACTCTGCGAATTCTCAATCGCAACCTGCCCTCCAGCGGTGGAGGCTACTTTCGCCTGCTGCCGTATGCCCTCTCGCGTTGGATGTTGGGGCGGGTGAATCAGCACGACGCCCAAGCTGGCATTTTTTACTTTCACCCGTGGGAGATCGACGTCGAGCAGCCGCGCGTCGCCGGCATCAGCCGGAAAACGAAATTTCGCCATTACGTCAACATTTCCCGCATGGAAGCTCGCCTTGAGCAGTTGCTCGGTGATTTCAAGTGGGGACGAATGGACGAGATTTTCTTGAGCCCGGCGCGCCACGAGGCCGCCCTTGCCTGACTCTGTGCCTGACGCTTCCCGTGCAGATCAGTCGCTGACGGTCAAGCGCCTGGCCGCAACCGATGTGCAAACAGCTCTTCTGTGGGATCAGTTTGTCCTGCAATGCCCCGCCGCCAGCTTTTTTCACCGCGCGGGCTGGCAAAAGATCATCCGCGATGTGTTTGCGCATGAAACCTATTTTCTGTTTGCGGTAAAAAATGATGAGTTTCAAGGTGTTTTGGCCTTGGGGCACGTCAATAGCTGGTTGTTTGGTAACTCCCTGGTCGGTTTGCCGTTTGCGGTCTACGGCGGTGTGGCAGCCGCCACCGAAGAAGCCGCTACCGCGCTGGAGTATGAAGCCCAGCAAATTGCTCAGCGACTAGGCGTAGATCACCTTGAGCTGCGAAACATCGACCTGCGCCATGCCGATTGGCCCACGCAGGATCTGTATGTGACGTTCCGCAAGGAAATACTGGTGGAGGAAGAGGCCAACATGCTGGCCATCCCGCGCAAGCAGCGCGCCATGGTTCGCAAAGGCATCAAAAATGGCTTGACGACCAAGGTAGACAAGGACGTGGAGCAGTTTTTTGCACTTTACGCAGACAACGTGCATCGCCACGGCACCCCGGCGATGCCCAAGCGGTATTTCAAGGCGCTGATGGCCGAGTTTGGCAATGACTGCGAAGTGCTCACCGTTGTCGGACCCGATGGACGCGCCTTGAGCAGTGTCATGAGTTTTTACTTTCGCGATGAAGTGCTGCCTTACTACGCGGGCGACGATGAATCTGCCCGCGACTTGGCCGCCAACGACTTCAAGTACTGGGAGCTGTTGCGCCGTGGATGCGCGCGCGGCCTGAAGGTTTTCGATTACGGGCGGAGTAAAAAGGGAACGGGCTCCTACGCGTTTAAGAAAAACTGGGGCTTCGAGCCCCAGCAACTTAATTACAGTTACCGGCTCTATAAACGCGATGCGATCCCGCAAAACAACCCCTCCAACGCGAAGTACAAACTTCTGATTGAAACCTGGCGGCGTATGCCCATCGGTTTGGCCAATTGGCTGGGTCCATTTATTGTGCGAAATTTGGGTTGATGATCGCGATGGGTAATCTCCTTTATCTCGTTCACCGATTGCCGTTTCCGCCGAACAAGGGCGACAAAGTCCGATCGTTCAATTTGTTGAAACATTTGAGTGCGAAGCATCGGATTTTTTTGGGGACGTTTGTTGACGATCCAGATGACATGGCGCACGTGGCCACAGTCAGGAAGTACTGCGCTGACCTGCATGTCTCGCGGCTAAGCCCTCTGCGAGCCAAGTTGAAAAGTCTGATCGGGCTTTTGACTGGGCAGGCCCTTTCGCTCGAATACTACCGTGATCAATCTCTACTGGCCTGGGTGAAGAGCACCTTGAAGCGCAAAAAAATAGATGCTGTCGTGGTCTTTTCGTCGGCCATGGGGCAGTACGCAATTTTCCAGAATGAGGTGCCCGTTCTCGTCGATTTTGTCGATGTGGACTCTGCTAAGTGGGCTCAGTACGCAGACAATCGCTTCTGGCCCCTGTCATGGTTGTACCGGCGCGAAGGCGAAAAGCTGCTGGCCTACGAGCGAGCCCTTGCGCTGCGTTCTAAACTCTCATTCTTTGTGACAGACAATGAAGTGGAGTTGTTCTGCAAATTGGCGCCAGAATGCCGGCCGGTTGTTGAATCAATGAGCAATGGTGTCGAGTCTGATTACTTCAAGGCGGATCCGAATCGCGAATCACCATTTGTAGGTGATGCAGGTGATGCATATGGGCAGCCTCAAATTCGATTGGTTTTTACAGGTGCGATGGACTACTGGCCCAACATTGATGCAGTGACCTGGTTCGCTCGCGATGTCCTGCCCGCCTTGCGCGAACGCCGACCCCAAATCAGCTTCTATATCGTCGGAAGAAACCCGACACCCGCTGTGCTCGCGTTGGCGGCAGACGGTGTCGTGGTGACCGGGACGGTCGCCGATGTGCGCCCGTACCTGCAGCACGCAACCTTAGTGGTTGCACCTCTGCGCATTGCCCGGGGCATACAAAACAAGATTCTTGAGGCGATGGCCATGGGGCAGCCGGTTGTCGTGTCTGAGTCGTGTGCCCAGGCCATGAATGTTCGCATCGGCGTAGACCTCATTGCCGCCGTCACAAGCCAAGATTTTGTGCGCGAGATTGATTCGATCTTGCGTGATGCCGCCCGTGGCGCCCAGGTGGGTGCTTGCGGCCGGCAGTGTGTCGTAGCGCATTACAGTTGGGCGGCACACCTCACGGCGATTGATCGTCACTTATTGATGGGTGCTTAAGCGCCATTGAGCGCCAATACGCACCATTACGCACCATTACGCACCATTTGACCGCAGCGACTCAAACCCCGAAGCCTTTTAGCCCAGCACCACTGTGACCCTACCATCAACCTTGCATTCGTCGGCTGTCACTTCGCAACGCTTTGCGCCAAAGCCGTGGGCAATGGCGTGTGTTGCCGTGCTGGCAGTGGTGTGCTGGATTGTGTTTTTGTACCAAGACACTGCTTGGGGAATGGTGCAGATCTGGTGGCGGTCAGAGACTTTTACCCACGGCTTTCTGGTGCTGCCGATTGTTCTGTGGTTGATATGGCGTGCGCGTGGTCGTGTGCAGTTGACGGCTCCGCGGCCATCAGGCTGGGTGTTCTTTGCGGTGTTTTTGGCGGTTTCCGCCTGGTTGATGGCGGATCTCGCGGGCGTGAACGCGGTTGCGCAACTGGCTTTTGTGGGGTTGCTGGTCTTGTCGGTACCCGCGCTGCTGGGTGTTCCCGTGGCCAGGTTGATCTTGTTCCCGCTGTTTTTCCTGTTTCTCGCCGTGCCGATTGGCGAGGTGTTCCTTCCGCAGTTGATGGAATGGACTGCCGACTTCACCGTCTTCGCGTTGCGGCTCTCGGGGGTACCCGTGTTTCGAGAAGGCTTGCAGTTCGTGATCCCGTCCGGCAACTGGTCGGTGGTGGAGGCTTGCAGTGGCGTGCGCTACCTAATCGCGTCGTTCACCGTGGGGACGCTGTTTGCGTATTTGAACTATCAGTCCACCAAGCGCCGCCTGCTTTTCATCGGTGTGTCGATTCTGGTGCCCGTCGTGGCCAATTGGGTGCGTGCCTACATGATTGTGATGCTGGGCCATCTGTCGGGTAACAAGCTGGCGGTGGGGGTCGATCACCTGATTTACGGCTGGGTTTTCTTCGGCGTGGTGATCATGGTGATGTTTGCGATTGGTATCCGTTGGGCAGAGCCCGAGCCCGCCTTGGGCAGCGTTGACGACGTTGCAGCGTCTACTGCGGCAAGCGCCAACCCCGCAAAAATCTGGATCGCAGCCGCCTGCTTCAGCGCGTTGGTGGCCGCCCCCCATTTGCTGAAGTGGATGACGGCCGAGCCCTCCAGCGCGGTCAACCTATCTGTGGCAGTTCCTGACAAGCTGGAGCCCGGCTGGCTTGCCCTGCGGGGCGATACCGCCGACGAGACGACAGCGGCGATCAAGTACAAGCCGCAATTCCTGCTGGCATCCGCAGAGTCCAACACCACGTACCAAAAGCAGGGCAGCCAGGTTGGGCTGTACCTGGCGTTCTACCGCAACCAGGACTACGAGCGAAAACTGGTGAGTTCGACCAACGTCCTTGTCACCAGCAACGACACCCAGTGGACGCGCGCCACCAGCGGCAGCCGCGCCATCACGCTGGCAGGTGCGCCGACCTCCGTGCGCACGCTGGAATTGCGCGGCAATGGGGTGAGCGACGCGCTGCGTGGCGGGCGGCTGATCGTGTGGCAAATTTATTGGATAAACGGTACTTTGACGACCAGCGATTACCTGGCCAAAGTCTATAGTGCGTTTTACCGCTTGATCGGGCGGGGTGACGATTCGGCGGTGATCGTGGTGTACACGCCCAAAGATGGCGTTGACAATCCCGAGGCGGTGCTGGAGTCGTTCATGTCAACCAACTATTCGACCATCAACGAAGTGTTGAGCAAAACGCGCGCGAGCAAGTGAACCGTTCCCTGTATTTTTATAAAGTTTCGGAGAGAAAAATATGACCGTGGTTGCCGTGATTGGTTTGGGATATGTGGGTCTTCCGCTGGTGGTGGAATTTGGAAAACACCTGCGTACCATCGGCTTTGACATCGCCGTGAACAAAGTCGAATCGTGCCAGCGCGGCGTGGATCCGTCGCGCGAGCTGACGGATGAAGAGATGCGCCATTCGCCACACGCGGTCTACACGGCGGACCCCAAAATGCTGGCGGAGGCAGACATGATCATCGTGGCGGTGCCCACGCCGGTTGATCAAGCGCACATCCCGGATTTTCGGCCCCTCATTGGCTCCAGCACCAGCGTGGGTCGCCACATGAAGAAGGGCGCTACTGTGGTGTATGAATCCACCGTGTACCCCGGTGCCACGGAAGAGGTGTGCATTCCCGTGCTCGAGCGCGAATCGGGCCTGAAGTGGAAGCAGGACTTCAACGTCGGCTACTCGCCCGAGCGCATCAACCCTGGCGACAAGGAACACACGCTCACCAAGATTCTGAAAATCGTATCGGGTGACTCACCCCAAACGCTGGACAAAGTCGCCAAGCTGTACGAGACGATCATTATTCCTGGCGTGCATCGTGCGTCGAGTATCAAGGCGGCGGAAGCCGCGAAGGTGATCGAGAACACGCAGCGCGACTTGAATATTTCGTTGATGAATGAGCTTTCCATCATTTTCGACAAGATGGGCATCGACACCTCCGAAGTGCTGGAAGCAGCAGGCACGAAGTGGAACTTCTTGAAATTCAAGCCGGGCCTTGTGGGTGGCCACTGCATTGGCGTGGATCCGTACTATTTGACGCACAAGGCGGAAATGCTGGGCTACAACCCGCAAGTCATATTGGCGGGCCGGCGCATCAACGACGGCATGGGCAAGTTCATCGCCGAGCAGACCATCAAGAACATGATTGCGGCGGGTAGTTACATCAAAGGCGCCAAGGTCAACGTGCTGGGCCTGACCTTCAAGGAAAACTGCGGCGATTTGCGCAACTCCAAAGTCATCGACATCATCAACGAGCTCAAAAGCTACGGCGTGGAAGTATTCGTGACTGACCCGCAAGCCGAGTCTGACGAGGCCGTGCATGAATACGGCGTGCCCTTGCTGCACTGGGATGACATGCCGCGCGCTGATGCGATTGTGGCCGCTGTGGCGCACCGCGAGTTTGCAGCACTGAGCATGGAAGACTTCTCGAAAAAGCTGGTCAAAGGCGGTGCCTTCATCGACGTGAAGGCGGCGTTTGACCGCAAGGCGATTGAAGGCGCAGGCTATCGGTTGTGGCGGCTTTGACGACACAATTAACTCCAGAGTTAATTAATTTTCTAAAAAATAAACCTGGAAGTTAATTTTCAGTAGTTTTGGGTGAAAAAGTGGTTAATTATCAATCAAATATGGCCTCAGCTCTCGTATCAATTGCACAAGAAGCTATTAATATAGTAGCATTTGAAGCTGGTATTTCGTCCGTGCATGTCCAATGATGACCGCCCGCTCGTGCTCCACGTCATGCACCGCTTCGCAACCGGTGGGCTGGAGAACGGCGTGGTGAACCTCATCAATCACATGCCGGCGCACGCCTACCGTCATGCGGTTCTGGCGATGACGGACATCACCGATTTTCGCAACCGGGTGCAGCGCTCTGACGTGGAATTCATCGCCCTGAACAAGCCGCCGGGCCATGGCGTGTGGCAATACCGCAGGCTGTTCAAGCTTTTTCGCCAATTACGCCCCGCCATTGTTCACAGCCGGAATCTGTCTGCGCTGGAGGTTCAGGTGCCCGCGTGGGCGGCAGGCGTGCCCGTGCGCGTACACGGCGAGCACGGACGTGATGTGGGCGACCTGGACGGCAGCAGCGTCAAGTACCAGCGCATGCGCCGCCTTTACCGCCCGTTTGTGCAGCACTACACCGCGCTGTCACGCGACCTGGCGGACTATTTGCAGCAAAAGGTTCATGTCCCTCAAGCCGCCATCACGCAGGCCTATAACGGTGTCGATACCACGCGTTTCAGCCCCGCTGATGACGGCGCGCAACCGATTTCAGGTTGCCCGTTTGACCCCGCTCAACATTGGCTGGTAGGCACGGTAGGCCGCATGCAAACGGTGAAAGACCAGGTGATGCTGGCCAACGCCTTTGTGCTGGCCCTGCGCATGGCACCGCAGTTGGCAGATCGACTGCGTCTGGTGATGATCGGCGATGGCCCGTTGCGTGCTCAAGTCTTGGCCACTCTTGAAGCAGCAGGTATCGCCCATCTGGCTTGGCTGCCTGGCGAGCGCACAGATGTCGAAGCCATCATGCGCGGTCTGCACGCGTTTGCGCTGCCGTCCCTGGCTGAGGGTATCTCCAACACGATTCTCGAAGCCATGGCCAGCGGCCTGCCCGTGGTGGCGACCCATGTTGGCGGCAATGCCGACCTGGTGCAGCACGGCCACTCGGGTTACGTCGTGCCGGCGGCTGACGCAACGGCGATGGCTGATCGTCTGGTGGAGCTGGCGTTGGAGCCAACGCGGGCGCACCAGATGGGTCAGGCGGGCTGCCAGCGCGTGAAAGATCGTTTCAGCATGCAGGCGATGGTGCAGACGTACCAACGTGTCTACGACAATCAGCTACGGCGGGCGCGCGTCGCGAAAAACCCGAAGTAAGCCAATACTCCAGCCAACACTCAAGCCAAATCATGTGCGGAATCACCGGAATATTTGACACCCGAGCGCTCAGCGAGATCAACCGCAACGTGCTACAGCGCAGGAACGACTCGCAGTTTCATCGCGGGCCGGATGAAGGCAGTCTGCATACTGAGCCGGGTTTGGGTCTGGGCCATCGTCGTCTGTCGATCATCGATGTCGCCACCGGCCAGCAGCCTTTGTTCAATGAAGACGGCTCGGTGGTCGTGATCTTCAACGGCG
>JANNFW010000193.1:0-3514 GCA_031380235.1 Rhodoferax sp.
GGGACGGAGCCATTTCATCCAGCGCCAGTTGGCCAAGGGCTTCGATGGCACACGCTACGCCGTCGGTGCGCTCGGTGGCGTGAAACTCGCCATTGACCACGAGACGCTGGTTGTGCAGACCCAGTGTGTGTAATTCTTCAGACGTACGGGCAGCCTCGGCAATCGCGCCCTTGTCGGGTCGGGTCACCAGAATCACGGTGGTTTTGGCTGGATTGCTCAATGCGTCCAGTGCGGCCTTGAAGCGTTCTTCCTGCATCTTCAATCCCGAGTGCGGCCCGAGGCAGGAGGCGCCACGGTCATTGCCTGCCAAAAAACCGCTCCAGGCTTTGGGCAGACTGAGCAGGCGCAGCGTGTGCCCGGTCGGTGCCGTGTCAAAAACGATGTGATCAAAATGCTCGGCGTCGTCGGACAACAGCGAAGCAAACTCGTCGAAAGAGGCGATTTCTGTGGTGCATGACCCCGATAACTGTTCCCGCACGTTGGCGCGCTCGGCCTCGCTGGTGCCAATGCCCATTTGCGCCAGCACCCGCTGCCGGTACGATTCGGCTGCCACGTTGGAGTCGATGTTCAAAACTGACAGACCCGGCGCACCGGGGACTGGCGTGGGGACGTTGCGCAACTCGATCGCCAGCATTTCATCGAGGTTTGAGGCGGCGTCAGTGCTAACCAGCAAAACTTTTTTGCCCGCATCGGCCAACTGCAATGCAGAGGCGGTCGAGAGTGATGTTTTTCCTACGCCGCCTTTGCCTGTGAAGAAAAGATGGCGCGTGGGATGGTTCAAAAAGGCGGGGTGTTGAGTAACCATGGCTTTGTCCGATATGTCCATGGTTGTATGAGTCGGCCCGCCCGTCTGTGCGGTAGATCACACAGCCGACCCGGCCTGTCCTTGAAAAGACCTCGCTAGTTGCAGCCGTTCGCGGCGTCCTGATGAGGGAAATGATGCCAGCCGAGTGCGAAGCATTTAGTTGGAAAATTAGACGCTATATAGTTAGTAGCTGTTTATGCAATTTAGACGAGGATTAAAGGCATAAATGACCGTGAATTTCCGCAGTTTGGAAGGTTTGACAGTGCTTCCTTGGGAGCGAATGCAGGTCGTGAAACTTGACTTTTACTTTTTTAGGTTTATAGTAAATGTATGACTAATCAGAAAAACCTTGGGGCGATGTCTGACTTCCAAGCTGCTCCGATGCTGGCCGCTCTGGGCAGCGAGGTGCGTCTTGGCTTGTTCCGCCAGTTGCTGCGGGCGGGCAGCGAGGGATCGAGTGTGACAGGCTTGCAACGCATGACCGGCATTCCACCGTCGACGCTAGGGCACCACGTCACGGCTCTCGTGTCTGCCGGTCTGGTGTCGCAAGAGCGTCAGGGGCGCGAGCTGATTTGCCGGGCTGAATATGCGGACATCCGGCTGTTGAGTGCGTTTTTGTTGAGTGAATGTTGTGCAGATGCGACTTGTGCGCCCGTAGCCAATTCTGCAAAAAAGCGTGATGTGGTGGCGGTATAAAGCTGCTTTTTTTTTGGTGTTTAGTTTTTATTATTTTAGAAAGATAGTTTTATGAAAACCTTGAATTTAGCCTTCAACAAGTGGCTGCATCAGCCTTCCAGCGTATGGACTCACATTGACAAAGTGCTGCTGACCATTGTGGCAATTTTGCTCGGCATCGCGGTGCTCGATTGGCCGCAGTTACCTGCCACCTTGCAGTTTGTAACTGCAGCAGCCACCAAGACTTTCGGCTTTTTACTGCTGTCGGTCGGCCTCACGGCGTATGCCAAGGCAAGCGGCGCGGACAACCTGATCTCGCGCGCCTTCAGCGGCCCGCCCTTATTGGCCGTGATGTCGGCGGCGCTAATGGGCGCGCTGTCGCCGTTTTGTTCGTGCGGGGTGATTCCCGTCATCGTGGCGCTATTAGCCATGGGCGTGCCGCTCGCTCCGGTTATGGCGTTTTGGTTGGCATCGCCGTTGATGGACCCGTCAATGTTTGTGATGACCTCCAGCGTGCTCGGCTTGGAGTTTGCGGTGGCCAAAACCATCGTCGCCATCAGCATTGGCCTGCTGGGCGGACTGGGCGCTTATTTACTGACGCGTAGCGGGTTGATTACCGAGGTGCTGAAAGAAGGCGTTGGCAACGGCGGCTGTGCAGGCGGCCGCATCCGCGACCCAAAGGCGGTGGTGTGGAAGTTTTGGGCTGAATCGGCTCGGGTTGAAGCGGCCATCAAGAGCTTTAAAACCAACGCGCTGTTCTTAGGCAAGTGGCTGCTGCTGGCTTTTGTGCTGGAAAGCCTGATGCTGGCCTACCTGCCCAACGACCTGATTGCCAAAGTGGCAGGCGGCACAGGCGCATGGCCGGTGCTGCTGGCCACGCTGGTGGGCATACCGTCGTACCTGAACGGCTACGCCGCGCTGCCATTGGTCAGCGGCTTGATGAGCCAAGGGTTGTCACCCGGCGCCAGCATGGCGTTTTTGGTGGCGGGCGGTGTGACGTCATTGCCCGCTGCCATGGCGGTGTGGGCGGTCGCGCGTGGGCGGGTATTTGCGGCCTACCTTACGTTTGCGTTTGTAGGTGCGCTGGCCAGCGGGTTGGTCTTTGGGCTATGGATGCAATAGATGAGTTGGATGGCGCACACGGCACCCAGCGCCCACTGGAGGTGCTCTCGCCTCCGCTGGCTCTGACGGGTGAATTGAATCAAATGCTGGCCTCTACCGCTGATACGCATGGGGTATTACTGTGGGCTTGGTTCTTGGCTGTTCATAAATATTTTTTGAGCTGGTGTCGTCGCGTGTGATGAGTCTGCTGGCGGAGCAGGGTAAATTCACCTTGTGGGTATGAGGTTTCGGCTTACCTGACTGGCGAAACAGCGGGAGAAAGAAGACCGCTGAACTGCGATCAAAGCGCGTGAGGCAAAGGACGATCCAGTCTTGGTGAGAAAAAGAAAATACTATTTCTTTGATAGCTAGGTATACAATGTAGATTAGGGCTAAAGTCATGAATGGCCTCCTATTTAGCCATTTTTGAGAGAATTGGCCCTGTTTCAGGGCAATTCAGAGACAAAAGCAGATAAGTCGGGGCGAGTAAATGATGTTTTAGTTTTGCTCACCGTGCCAATATTGACGCAGCAAACCAATTGCTCGTTATCGCCTACGCCACACACCGCTGACAACCGGGGCGATGCCATAGATTGACCGCTGGTCAATCCCGAGCCAAACCCTGCTGCTGTAGCCGCCAGCAGAACATTTTGAATGGCACAGCCCAACGACACCAAGCGCTCCGCATCAGGGATAGTTTGGTCAGCCGCACCCAATCGCACTATTGCCAGCATCAAATAGGGTGAGCGATAGGCTTTGTTCCTTGCGGCCTCGATCTGTTCCAGCGTGGCACCCGGATCACGGTCAACCAGCGCCAAGGCAAACGCTTCGGCCAGGACATGCCGCTTGTCCACGGGCACCACAACGAAGCGCCACGGCATCAACAAGCCATGGTCTGGGGCAGCAGCGGCGGCGCTGAGAATCGCGCTGAGT
>JANNFW010000275.1:0-6165 GCA_031380235.1 Rhodoferax sp.
ACACCAGCGCGTCGGGGCGCATCGCCAGCGCTCGGGCAATGGCCACGCGCTGGCGCTGGCCACCTGAGAATTGGTGCGCAAAGCGTTGCGCGGCATCTGCGTCCAAGCCCACCGCCGCGAGCCAGCGGGCGCAGTCTGCTTGCGCTTCATTGCGAGTGATGAGACCATGCGCCAGCGGCCCCTCGCTGATGATGTCGCCTACGCGCATGCGCGGGTTCAGCGATGCAAACGGGTCTTGAAAGACCATCTGGATGCGCGTCGTGTTTTTGCGTTGCCCGGTCATCAACGGTGCTGCATCCAGGCGGGCGCTACCACTGCTGGGCGCAAGAATGCCCGCCGCCACCCGCCCCAGTGTCGATTTACCGCAGCCCGATTCACCCACCAGGCCCAGCGTTTCGCCCTGCGCGATTGCAATCGACACGTCTTCGACCGCATGTAACACGGTGGCACTGGCGCGCGAGCCTGTGAGTCGCTTGGCCAGGCGCTCGGTCAGCGGCACCGCCGAGGTGAAACGGCGTGTGACCTTGTCAAGTTGAATGAATGGGGTCATGGTGAATTGGCGATTGACGCCTTCGGAACGTCAGCGCTCTTCCCTAAATTCAGCGGATGGTGACAGCGCCAGGTTCGCCCGTTGTCAACCGTTTGCGCTGGCGCCTCGCCACAAGCACTGGTCGCATAGCTGCAACGCTCTCGAAAAGCGCAACCCAAGGCCAGGTGAACCAATGATGGGGTTGCACCGGGAATCTGCACCAAGTCGCGCCCTGGGATGGCGCGCGACGGCAGGCTGTCGATCAGGCCTTGCGTGTACGGGTGGCGCGGGCGGCGCAAGACCTCGGCCGTGGCACCCTCTTCGATCAGGCGGCCCGCGTACATCACCAACAGCCGCGTCGCCAACACCGAGACGGTGGCGAGGTCATGGCTGATCCAGACCAAACCTACACCCGCGTCGCGCGCCAGAGTTTTCATCTCGACCAGAATCTGGGCCTGAATCGACACATCCAGCGCGGTGGTGGGTTCGTCGCAAATCACCAAACCGGGGTTGTTGAGGAATGCAATCGCAATCGCCACGCGCTGGCGCATGCCCCCCGAAAGCTGGTGCGGGTAGGCTTCAAGTCGACGCTCTGGGTCTGGAATGCCAACCCTCGCCAGCGCTGCAACCGATCGTTGCTGCATCTGCGCCGCATCAGGTTTGCCGTGGGCCAGCATGGCCAGGCGCATCTGGGCCGCAACGCTGAGCACCGGGTTGAGCGTGCTCATGGGGTCTTGAAACACCATCGCAATGCGCCGCCCGCGAAATGCCCGCAAGCGCGCCTGCGCCATGCCAATCATCTCCTGCCCATCGAGCTTGACCGAGCCCGCCACAATGCGCCCTGGCGGATCGACCAGCCCAAGCAGAGAATAGCCCGTCACGCTTTTGCCGGAACCAGACTCGCCCACCAGGCCCACGATTTCGCCTTCAGCAACGTCGAAGGACACGCCATCCACCGCCCGTGCGATGCCCGCGCGGGTTGAAAAATGCGTGGCCAGATCACGCACCTGCAAAAGCGGCGTACTCATCGCTGCAGCCTCGGGTTCAACTGATCGCGGATTTGGTCGCCCACCAGGTTGATGGCCACAATCAGCACGATCAACGCGACGCCGGGGTAAATCGAAATCCAGTAGCGACCCGACAGCATGTACTGAAACCCGTTGGCGATCAGCATGCCCAGCGAGGGCTCGGTGACTGGCAACCCCAGCCCGAGAAAGGAGAGTGTGGCCTCAAGCGCAATCGAGTTGGCCACCTGCACCGTCGCCACCACGATCAGTGGTGCCATGCAGTTGGGCAGCACGTGTCGAAACGCAACCCGCGCTGAACTCAGTGGGATCGACAGCGCCGCTTCCACATAGTCCTTCGAGCGCTCAGCGCTGGCCGCACCGTGTGCAGTGCGCGCGAAGTAGGCGTATTGCGCGGTGACCAGCGCCGCAATCAGTTGCCACTTGCCCTGGCCCAGCACCGCAGCCAGCACCAGCGCTAGCAAGATTGCCGGAAACGACAACTGCAAATCAATGATGCGCATGATGAGCGACTCGATGCGCCCGCCCACAAAGCCTGCCAGCGTGCCGAGCGACGCGCCTAACGTGAACGCGATGACGCCAGCAATCAGGCCCACTTGCAGCGAGATGCGCAGCCCGTACAGAATGGCCGAGTAAAGATCGCGCCCCTGTGCATCGGTGCCCAGCCAGTAGGTGAAGCCGCTGCTGCCCATGTGGCCGGGCGGGCGCCGTGCATCGGTGAGTACCAGCTTGGCCAGGTCATATGGATCTTGTGGCGTGATGAGGGGTGCGCAAAGCGCCAACAGAATGATCAAGCCGAGCACCGACGCAGCCACCACCGACACGGGGCTTTCGGCAAACTCGCTCAGGAAGGCCCTGAATCGGCTGGGCGCACTGGCCAGGGTCGGGACGTGGTCGGTCATGTGGCTTTGCGCGTGCGCAAGCGTGGGTCCAGCGCGGCGTAGGCGACGTCGACGGTGAAATTGATCGCGATGAAAAGCAGCGCCACCAGCATCAGGTAGGCCACCATCACCGGGCGATCTAGCGTCGAGATCGAGTCAATGATCAACTTGCCCACGCCGGGCCAGGAGAAGATGGTTTCAGTGACTACTGCAAAGGCCAGCGTAGAGCCGAATTCCAGCCCGAAGACGGTCACCAGCGGGATCGCGATCAGTCGCAGCACATGGTGGCGCAAGATCGTCCACTCGCTTTGGCCCGTCGCGCGGGCAAAACGCACGGTGTCGGTCAGCATCACCTCGCGCGTGCCGGCGCGCGCCAGGCGAATCAACAGCGCGAGTTTGAACAGCGCCAGGTTGATCGACGGCAGCAGCATGTGTTTGAGGCCGTTGGGTGTGAGGAAGCTCCACTCAATACCCATCACCACCACGGTTTCACCACGCCCGCCCGCAGGCAGCACACCCAGATTGACGGCGAACGTGAAGATCAACACCAGCCCGATCCAGAAAGTCGGCACGGAGAACCCAAGCACCGAGATCGCCATGATGGTTTTGGCAGCGATGCTGTGGGGCGCATAGCCCGCGTACATGCCTAGTGGCACGCCCAGCAGCGCAGCGCCCATGACTGCGGCGAGGGTGATCTCCAGGGTGGCGGGCAGGCGCGACAGAATCAACTGAAGCACCGGCATGTTGTAAACGAACGAGCGGCCAAAGTCGCCACTGGCCAACTTTGTCAGGAAGGTGGCGTACTGGCGCCACAGGGGCTTGTCAAAGCCATAGGCGCGAATCGTCTCTTCGCGGATTTGTTGGGTGACATCGGGGGAGATCATCACGTCGATCGGGTTACCCACCGCATAGACGCCGACAAACACCATCAGCGAGATGACGAGCATCACGACAGCAGCTTGCAACAGACGTTGGACGATGAATGCCAGCATGGTGGAAGGACTGGCTCGGCCAGGAACTCAGTCCCAGTCAGACGCGATGATGGCGCGGGTCTCGGCCACCGCAACCGCCCACAGCGCCAGCATGTCGGCATCCGAGCGCTGGTAGTGGCCGCCAAAATTACCGTCACCCACCATGGCCTTTTTAGCGCCGGGGTCAATCCGTTGGTAGCGCGCGAAGTCGATCAGGGGCTTTTGCGACTCAGGCAGCACCACGCCCGGCAGGCGCGTCCACGGGAAGTTCTCCATCCATGAGGCGTGAGAGGCCAGCGGATCGATGGCGTTGACTTTGGCCAGCGTTTTCGGCGCGTTCCACCAGTTGTGCCACTTGACTTGCACGCCCCGGTTGCGGTCGAGCCATTCCATAATCGCGCCGTGGGCCGGGCCATTGCCACCGTGCCCGTTGACGATCACGATCTGCCTGAAACCGCTTCGCACCATGCCATCGAGCACATCACACATCAGCGCGCACAGCGTCGAGAGTTTGAGCGTGATGGTGCCCGCGTAGTCCACAAAGCTGGGCGTGAAGCCATACGGGATCACCGGGAAAACCGGCACCTGGATCGCCTCTGCGGCCTCTACAGCGACACGCTCGGACAAGATCACGTCAACGCACAGGCTTAACGGGCCGTGCTGTTCCGTGGAGCCAATCGGCAACACGGCGCGCTGGTCTGTCTTGACGTGCTGTTCGACCTGCATCCAATTCATTTCGGCGATACGCATGGGTTTACCTCATCAAGAAATGGAGTCTGCCAACAACGCACGTTTGGCTGGGGTCGGCTCGGGGGAGTTTTCAAACATCGCCAACACCACTTTGGCCATCAGCGCCGACAGCATCTCCTGTTCCACCAGCGTTAGCGGCGCGAGCATTTCGGCTTCAAGTGCGACAAATCGGGGCAAGGCTTCGTCCAGCACAGCACGCCCTTGGGGTGTGAGGCTGAGATTTTGCTGGCGTCGATCCGTCTGGCCCTCGTTGCGTTGAATCAGGCCCAATTTGGCAAGCTGGCTGACAGCGCGGCTAAGGGTGTTTTTTGGGAAGGCCGTTGATGCAGCAATTTCGCTGGCGGTGACATCCTCCATCAAACCCAAGCTGTAAATCACGACGAACTCGGCCCGCGAGAGACCAAACCGCGCCTCAACCCAGCCGTACAGCGGCGTGTTGTAGCGCAGCCCCAAATAATTGAAGCGCGCCGAAAAGCCGCAGGGGTTGCGCCACAAGCGTGCGTGCGTGAACACATCCAGCCGGTGAAGGCCGAGCGCCGCGTCTGAAAAATTGCTAATTGGTTCCAAATCGAACAATCTAGTTTGGTTTGCATTGCATGCTACCAAACTATCAGCGCCGCTCAAACACTTTTTTAGGGAGTGGTTAGACTAATTTTTCTCTGGTCAGCATTTTTACCAAGACGAGAATTTCGGTGAATCTGAAAATTAGTTCCAAAAGGTATTGACTGTTGAGCCACACAGGCATTTAATTCCTGTCACGAGGCATGCGGTTGGCGCGGTGCCATTTTTAGGAGTTTGATATGCGGTCTTATCTGATGGGGTTGGTGTGTTCGGCAACGCTGCTTACCTCCGCGCTGGCGCAGACGCTCACGATTGGCGTGCGTGGCGGGCCGGATTCCATTGACCCGCACTTCACCGCCACCGGCACACACGCGGAGGCGCTGAAGCATGTGTTTGACACGCTGGTGTGGTCGGGCGACGGGCTTGAGCTGGAGCCTCGGCTGGCGGAAAGCTGGCGTGCGGTCAACGACAGCACTTGGGAATTCAAGCTGCGCCGGGGTGTGAAGTTTCATGACGGATCGGACTTCACCGCGCAGGATGTGAAGTTTTCCATCGACCGCATTCCCGTGGTGTCCGGCCCCAACCCCACCACCATCTATGTGCGCCGCGTCAAAGAGGTGAAGATCGTTGACCCGTTCACGGTGCAGGTGATCACCGATGGGGCAGCACCGACCTTGCCCAACGACTTCATCCGCCTCTTCATCGTCTCATCCAAAGCAGCAGCCGGGTTAACCAAGGAATCTGCCAATGAGGCCTTCAACTCAGGCAAAGCCGCCATCGGCACGGGTCCCTATAAGTACGTGTCATGGCAACCCAAGGGTGATTTGGTGCTGGCCCGAAACGACAGCTTTTGGGGCCCCAAAGAACCTTGGGCGCGGCACGTGCGCAAAGAGATTCCCAACGATGCAGCCCGCGTCGCCCAGCTTAAGGCGGGGCAGCTTGACTTGATCACCCGCGTGCCCGCCACCGATGTCGCCACGCTTCAACGCGATTCGAAAATCACGGTGCAAACCATCGACACGGTCTACGTCTTCAACGTCGAGCTGGACATGCGCGACAAGGCGTTGAACGTGACCGCCAAAGACGGCTCTGCCTTGGCCAAAAATCCTTTCCAGGACTTGCGCGTGCGCGAGGCGATTGACCTCGCGATTGACCGCAAGGCGTTGGCCGAAGTCGCCATGGAAGGGCTTGGCAAACCGGCCAGCCAGATGGTCACGCCCTCAATTTTTGGCTTCAACAAAGCGCTGGGTGAGCGTAAGTATGACCCCGCTGCTGCGCGCAAGCTGCTGGCGGATGCGGGCTATGCCAACGGCTTCAAGCTGCAATTTTCCTTCACCCAGGATCGCCTGCCGGGGGATCGCCAGGTCGGCACGTCCATCGCTCAGATGCTCGCCGCGATTGGCATTGATGCGCAGACCAATGCACAACCGGCTGCGGTGTTTTTCCCG
>JANNFW010000307.1:0-5831 GCA_031380235.1 Rhodoferax sp.
CTGCTCAACGGCAGCCCAACCAAGGGCAACGACAAGGCCGAAAAAGCCGGTGGCGCATGGACGCAGGTTTCCCGCCTGGGCAACCCGCTGGTCAACGAGGTGGTGATCGGTCTGCCTGACAAAGACCGCTTCAACGCGTCGCAGCCGAAAGACGACGGCCAGTTTTTAACCTACGTCACCAACCCCACGTTGCCTGCCTTGCTGGGCGTGGTGTTGGGTGCGACTGTTGCGCCTACCAATTTCCCGCGCACTGACCTGGCAACCACCTTTCTCACTGGTATTACCGGCGTGAACAAGCCTGCTGTCAACCCTGCACCGTCTGAAATGCTGCGCCTGAATACCGCCATTGCACCCGTGCAATTCGCGGCTCAAAACCGTTTGGGCGTGGCGGGCAACGCGCTGGCTGGCGGTACCGACAACGCAGGCTTCCCCAATGGTCGTCGCCCCAAAGACGACGTGGTGGATATTGCATTGGTGGCAATGTTGGGTGGCCTGTGCGTGATCAATGGCACGGGTGATGCGTTGAAACTCAACAGCATTCCCGGTGTGGCGGGTGCTGTGTCGGCCTGCAATGCGTCTAGCGTACCGTTGGGTGCAACCTCGGCCAACATTCACGACGGTGTGGATCAGGCGACCGTGCCTTTCCTCACAACGTTCCCGTACCTGAACACGCCTAACCCAGGTGCCCGGTAAGGTACAAGCGTTCAAGATATTCAAGGAACAATCATGCTCAAATCTTTGCAAAAAATGAACTTGAAATTGGCGCTGGGTGTGGCCGTGTGTGCCGTGCTGGTAGCGGGCTGTGGTGCAAACAACAACGATACACCGCCTGTTGCGTCCACCGACATCAGTGCCGACGTGGGTGCCCTCATCGCCTACATGGAAAAGCTGATAGCGACAGACGGCAACACCGACGGTGTTGACGTGAATGCGGTGACGCTGGTTCAGGACGAAAAGTCGGAGCCTGCCGCCATCACGTTCTGATAAGCTAACTGCAGATGAGCGGCGCGAGCCGCATAGCCCGGTCACTTGAGAATTTGAGGTGCCGGGCTTTTTTGTTGGTTTTTTTGAGGTGCTTAAAGTGAATCTGCGTTTTCTATCAGTGTCGATGCGGTTATGGGTTGTTGCGTCGGTTCTGGCGGGCGTGCAATTCAGCGTAACGGCTGCAACCACGGTACAACCGCAGCGTGACGATGAAGTGATTGAAGTGTTGCCGCTGATCACGCGCAATCGGCCTGCCTTGTCAACAACCGCAAAGCAAGCACCGCCTGACGCGATAGCCGTCGGGCTGGCCGCACGCAAGGACATTGCGCAGGCTCGTCAAACCGGCGACACGCGCTATTGGGGGCGCGCGCAATCGCTGCTGTCTCCCTGGTGGGATCGAGCGGATGCCCCGGCAGACATGGCTGTGCTGCAAGCCACCGTGCAGCAGGGTCGCCACGAGTTTGCTGCCGCGCGCAAAGTGCTGGTGGCCGCCTTGGCCCGCACGCCGACCCCGACGCCAAGTTCTGCGCAGGGATGGTTGAACCTGGCGGCGTTGGAGCGTCTGTCTGGCAACTACCCGCAGGCACTGGCCGCGTGCATGAAGGTCGGGCAGGCAGGCCAGGCGCTCTATGCGCAGGCTTGCCAGCTTGAGACCGAGTCTCTTCAAGGCGACCATCAAGCCGCCACGCAAGGCTTGCAAAAATTGGCAGAACAGGCGCGAGACGTTGGTCAGCGCGCGTGGTTGTCGTCGCTCTTGGCCGAGGCTTTTGAGCGCTGGGGTCGCGATGCGCAGGCAGCACAAGCCTATCAGCGCAGCTTGACTTTCGAACCGGATCTTTACACCGCGATTGCTTACAGCGATCTCGCCCTGCGCACCGGCCGCTATAAGGAGGCTGTGGCGGCACTGGCTGCATCGCCCGAGACGGATGCGGTGTTGCTGCGCCGCGCGGCGGCTTGGCGCCAGTTGGACGATGCACGTTGGCGCACTACGCTGGCGACTCTCAATGAGCGTACGGCAGAGCTCAAACGGCGCGGTGACGACCCTGCACTGCATGGGCGGGAGCTGGCGTTGATCGCCCTGTGGCTTGAAGACAACCCCACTGCCGCGCTGGCTACAGCCCGGCAAAATCTGGCGCTGCAACGTGAGCCCATTGACTGGTGGGTCGCCTTGCAAAGTGCCAAGCAGGCTAAGGATGAGGTCGCCATGCTGGAGTTGAAAGCGGCACTGCGTCAGAGCGGTTTGCAGGATGCACGCTTGGTCGTCAAGCCATGACGGTCACGCGCCTTTTTTCCCGCGCGTGTGTGGGCATAGTGGCCCTGTGCCTTGCCACACTCGCGTTCGCACACAAAGGCAGCGATGCCTATCTGGATGTGCAGGAGACTGCACCCAGCGCGTATCGATTCAAGCTGTCCGTCGCGATCAAGGATCTTGATTTGATCTTGCCGCTGGATGGCAACGCCGATGGTCAGGTGACCTGGGGCGAGGTGAAGGCGGCAACGCCTGCTGCCATTGAGGTGATCAATCAATCGGCGAATCTGCAAGCCGCTGCCTGCCGTCTTCAGTGGCAATTTGGCGAGATTGAAAAACGCAGCGATGGCGCGTACCTGCAGTTTCAAGCGCCAACGCAATGCCCGTTGACGAATGGGCTGACGTTCAATTACACGCTGTTCAAAGCGCAAGATGCCAATCACCGCCTGCTGGTGGCGGGTCGTATCGCAGGTACTGATGTGCTCACCACCACATCGCCTCAGCAACTGGCGGGGTTGACGTTGTTGGCGGCCAACGTAGCATCAGCGTCCACGGTAGCTCCCTCAAGTCGCTTCACGGCATTGCGCGAGTATTTCTCATTGGGGATGCATCATCTGCTGGAGGGTTATGACCACCTGGCGTTTCTGCTGGCGCTGGTGCTACCGCTGCGCCTTCGCTTGGGTACGAAGTCGTCGCAACAAAGCAGCACCGTTTGGTGGGCGCTACTTCGCACCGTCACGGCCTTCACCATCGGGCACTCCATAACGCTGATACTGGCGACGTTTGGGCTCACGCAGGGCTCACCCGCGTGGGTCGAGCCTGTTATTGCGCTGTCAATCGGTGTGACAGCGCTGCTGAATCTGCGTCCGCAGGCTTGGCTGCGCACCGATGTGCTGGCGTTGCTGTTCGGGCTGGTTCATGGCTATGGCTTTGCAGGTCTGCTGCAGGAGGCCGCCGCGCCTTCGGGTCTTTTGCCTTGGGCGCTGGCGGGCTTTAACCTGGGTGTCGAGGCCGGGCAACTCGTAGCGGTGGCAGGTTGGGTCGCCTTGTCGCAACTGGTCGTTAACCGATCTTGGTACGAAAGCGCCGTGGTGCGTGGCGGCTCCGTTTTACTGATGGCCCTGTCAGCCTGGTGGTTCTGGCAGCGCGTGTGATGCAAGCCCTGCTGGTGCTTACACGAAGCCCAAATTGACGGGATAGTTGATCCCATTTGCACTGCCGCCAAAGTTGACGACATTGGGCAAGATGCCGGTAAGCTCGGCCGGTTGCACGCCAAACCAGTTGGCCAAGGTGGCCGCGTACTGGTCAACGGATGTGGTCGGCAACAGGCGGCCCTGGCCGACGTGCCATGCGTCGACCGGGGTGGCGGTGTTGCCCGCACCCACCGGCGGCGCATACCCGTAAAACTTTTTGCCCTGTACAGCGCCGCCCACCACCATGTGATGGCTGCCCCAGCCGTGGTCGGTGCCGTCGCCGTTGGAGGTGAGCGTGCGACCGAAATCGGAAGCGGTGAAGGCGGTGACATCATTGCCCACGCCAAGCAGCGAAGTCGTCTGGTAGAAAGCGTTCATCGCTTCGCTGACGCGTTTCATGTTTCTCACGTGGTCGGTGATCAGGTTGTCATGCAGGTCAAAGCCTCCCAGAGAGACAAAATAAACTTGGCGCCGGGTGTTCAGCGTGCCGCGCGCTTCAATCAGGCGTGCCACCATTTTCAGCTGCGCGGCCAGTGAGTTGCCGCTGAGCACGGCGGGCGTGAAAGCCGCAAACTCCGGGCCAGTGCCGACTGCGCGCCCGGTATTGATGCCGGAGGTGATCGTGCTCTCCGCAGTGATGGCGCGCTTGGTCACGATGTTGTACTCGTTCTCCAGCACATGCGAGCGAGTTTGCTGGGTGAGGTTGAGCATGGCCGCCTTGATGAAGCTGGAGCCATAGGTGAAGTTGTCGTTCACGCTACTGATCTTCACCGCACCGCCCGAGCCGACCTGGTAGGACAGTGCAGTGTCACCGGCCAGAAAGACGGCGTTGCCCGTGATGGAGATGCAGGTGAACAACGAGCCGGTGCCGTTGCTGGCCAGCGCCAAGTCACCAATGTTGCCGCCCCAGCCAATGGTGGAACCTTCAGGGGATGAAGACTGCCAGACCGACTGCTGGTCGTTGTGCGAAAAAAGCTTGGGTGGCAACGGGTAAAGCACGCGGTTGCTGCCCTGGTATTGCGCCTTGTTCATCGGCACGATCAGTGGGCCGACATTGAGCTGCACGGCCAGCTTGCCCTGGTCAAAAAGATTTGCCAACCCCGGCATCGAAGGATGAAAGGCAAACTGCTGGCCATTGGGCAGTGCATCGGCGGGCAACGGATTCAGCAAGGTGGGGGTAAGGTCTGCCCGACCCAGGGCGATGCCGCCAGCCGTCTGGCCGCCGCCGCCGCCACGAATGGCGCTGTACAAGTTGTAGCTCGCGTTGTCGTAAGGCACCAGGGTGTTGCCGTAGTCGTTGCCACCGTACAGGAAGACACACACCAACGCCTTGTAGCTGCCGCTGGGTGCAGTGAATGCCGCCGCTTCACCCATGGCGGCCAGGCTCAGGGCGGTGGGCAAGGCCGTTCCAGTGAATGCCAATTGGGCGGAGCGCTTCAAGAAAGCGCGGCGGCTGTGAGCCTGGGGCTGGATCAAATGCATGGTGAAGTCTCGGTGAATCTTGTTTAGTGTTGCGTTTGGGCCAGCTTACTTTTGAATCAAGTAATCGGCTGTTGCCATCACCATGAGGATGGCGGCACACACGCGGTCGAGTTTTTGATTAGCGTTGCTGGCGGCGGTGACCGTGTTGCCGTTGAGGGCAGCGACGATGGTGGCCTCATTGGCTGAAGACAATTGCCCGGCGCACAGGATCAGGTTGATGCGCGCTACCAGCGCCGCCGCGTCGGTGACCAGCGCCAGCTCCTGGGTGTAGCTGGCCGTGCAATCGGGCACATAGGTCTGATTGTTGGCGATGTAAGGCACGGCGGGGTCGCCACAATAGATGCCGTAGCGCATTACGTTCTGCATGTAGTTCAAATAGCCGCCCACCGTGGTCTCATTCACCAGCTGAAACTCCGGTGCGGGGGACTGGGTAGTGGCCAGCGCCGTACTGGGCGGAATGAAACCCGGGCGGAAAAAGTTAAAGACCGATGGTGCCCGCAGGGGGCTTTGCCCCAGTTTGTCGGAAGCCCCCGAAGTGTCAAACATCTTCCAGGAGTTAGCCGCTGAGTTCAGGCCAAAGCTGCGCCCCCATTGAATGAAGCGCAGCATCGGCTCGCGCAGCTTGCCAAATGTGGTGCTGGCAAGGTTGGCAGCACCGCGCGCTTCGTCATCGAGCAAGATGGCAGTCCACACAGCCTTCAAGTCGCCGCGCACGCCGGCCCCGTTGTTGTTGAACGCTGAAGCGACGCGCGCCACGTAAGCCGGGCTTGGGTTGCTGGTGTCCAGGCGCTGGATCATCTGCTTGCCGAAGAAGGGGCCGACATTGTGATTGTAGAACAGAGTGTCCATCGCCATGGTCATGGCGGCTTTGCCGCTGGTGTTGGCCGGGATGGTGGTGCCCAGAAACGTGGCTGCCAACGTGG
>JANNFW010000336.1:0-1629 GCA_031380235.1 Rhodoferax sp.
CTTCTCGACGATCAACATGTCGCCCGTGTCCAGCCCAGCGTCCATTTGCATGATGGTGATGCCGGTCTCAACATCGCCCGCTTCAATCGCGCGGTGAATCGGGGCGGCACCGCGCCATCGTGGCAGCAGCGAGCCGTGGATGTTGAGGCAACCTAAGCGTGGTGCATCCAACACCCACTGCGGCAAGATCAATCCGTAGGCGGCGACTACCATGATGTCAGCCCGCGCGGCAGCAATCGCATCGCACGCGGTGGCTGCATCTGCGGGGAATTTGCCCTCCAGGCGCAGGCTGCGCGGCTGCGCGACGGGGATACCGTGTCTCAACGCAAGCTGCTTGACGGCAGAGGCTTGCAGCTTCAGGCCGCGCCCGGCGGGGCGGTCGGGCTGGGTGAGCACCAGCACGACGGTAAAGCCAGCCGCTTCTATCTGTGCGAGTGCTACGGCGGCAAACTCTGGCGTGCCCGCAAAGATCACACGCAGGGGATGTGTCATTCCATTTCCATTTCCATTTCAATCGGACAGTAGGCGCACCGACGAAGACAGTGCACTGGCACGGCTAGGAGGTGCAACAACCTGTCCGATTGAAATGGAAATGGAATCAATCCTTGTCCTCGCGCTGCGCCTTTAGCATCTTGGTCTTGATGCGGTTGCGTTTGAGGGGCGAGAGATACTCGACAAACACCTTGCCCAGCAAATGATCCATCTCATGCTGAATGCATACCGACAGCAGGCCGTCGGCTTCAACGATGCGGGAGGTGCCCTCGCCATCCAGCGCTTTGACCTTGACGGCGTCAAAGCGCTTCACGCCGTCATAAATGCCGGGCACCGAGAGGCAACCTTCCTCGTTCAAGTGCGTCTCAGCGCTTTTCCAGATGATTTCGGGGTTGATCAACACCAAGGGCGCATCACGCTCTTCCGACACGTCAATCACAACCAGCCGCTCATGCACATCCACTTGGGTGGCGGCCAGGCCGATGCCTTTGGCCTCGTACATCGTGGCCAGCATGTCGGAAATCAACGTTTTGATGCGCGCGTCCACCGCCTGCACGGGCTTGGCCACCGTGTGCAGTTTGGGGTTGGGGTAACAAAGAATGGGGAGTAAAGCCATGGAATCTCTTCAAAGATGTCGTTATTTTCGCTACTTTTGCCCCGTCTGATGTTTTGCAAATGCAAAAAACGTTGCCCAATCAAGGGCTTGAGCGCAGAATCGTGTGTAATTTATCAAGATTGTCCTGCCGGATAATTCCGTTTCAGGTAAATCTCAAATGCTACTAGGTCAGTTTGGGAGAATTTCCTGATGCACAAACATATCACGAACCACATGATGGCGAAACTCGAAATGGCTAAGGCAAGCTCGAAAATAATGTCAAAAAATTCATCTAAACCCGCTGCACTGGCCGCAACCCTCACCTTAGGTCTGGGGCTCGGCCTTGGGTTCCTCGCAACGGGTGCAATCGCGCAAAGCGCCGCTTCCAATCTGCCGATCACACCGGCCCAAAAAGCGACTGCCAATCAGGTGGCGCAATCGGGTGTGGCATTGAGCGAACTCAACCCCAGTGCGCCGAACGACTACACCGTCAAACGCGGCGACACGCTGTGGGGAATATCCGGGCTGTTTCTCAAAAGCCC
>JANNFW010000341.1:0-2418 GCA_031380235.1 Rhodoferax sp.
CAATGAAATTCTCTTGCGGGTAACCGCACTTGTCCACAATGATGCGGCGCAGCTCGCGTTCTTTTTTGCGGATGTCGTCGACCTGCGCGCGCACCATGTCGCAGAGCTTTTCAATCGCTTTCGCGGTGAAGCGGATCGACATCAGCTCGTCTGACAAAGCGCGCTGCGCGGTGACGTAATGCGGCGTGCCGTAGCCTTCCTTGTCGTAGATTTTGTGAACTTTCTCAAACAAGTCGCGCAGCGTGTCGTAGCGGCTCAAGGCCTCTTTTTTCAGCTCTTCGAGTTTTTTGGTCAGCGCTTTGGAGCCGCCTTTGCCGTCGTCGTCGTCTTCGGCATCAAACTCGTCGAAATCTTCTTCGGCCACATAGTCGTCGGCCTCATTCGGGTTGGAGAAGCCGTCAACGATGGTGGTGATGACGACTTTGCCTTCGCGGATGTCTTCGCCCAAGCGCAAGATTTCGGCAATGGTGGCGGGGCTGGCACTGATCGCCTCCATCATCGCCATCAAACCGCCTTCAATGCGCTTGGCAATCTCGATCTCGCCCTCGCGCGTCAGCAGCTCAACCGTGCCCATCTCACGCATGTACATGCGAACCGGGTCGGTGGTGCGGCCAAACTCGCTGTCCACCGTGCTCAAGGCGGCTTCAGCGGCTTCTTCAGCTTCTTCTTCGGTAGCACCGGCGGGCGCGCTGTTGGTCAAAATCAGCGACTCAGCATCGGGCGTTTGCTCGTACACGGCCACGCCCAGGTCGTTCAGCGTGGTGATGACGGCTTCCATCGTCTCGGCATCAATCAGCTTGTCGGGCAGATGGTCTGAAATCTCGCCGTGCGTCAAGTAACCGCGCGTTTTACCCAGCTTGATCAGCGCCTTCAAGCGCTGGCGGCGCTTGGCCATGTCTTCTTCGGAGAGGATGGTGTCATCCAGGCCAAACTCCTTCATCAGCGCGCGCTCTTTGGCTTTGCTGATCTTCATGCGCAGGGGTTTGACTTTTTCTCCAGTGACGACGGGCTCACCGACCAAGTCGGCTTCGATGTCGGACATGTCGGCATCGTCTGTCACTTTGCTAGAGGTGTCTGCAATCTTCGGCTTGCGGCCTCGCTTGGCACCCGTTTTCACATCTTCCTCTTTGCCGGACTTGGCGGGTTTGGCCGCAGGTGCCGTGATTTTCTTGGCATCTGGCGCGGGTTTGCCTGCAGCCGCTTTTGCGGTGGGTTTCACGACGGGAGGAGGGGTCTTTGAGGTGGGCACAGGTTTCACTTTCGCAAGGGGAGCAACTTTGGCAGCGGTAACCTTGGCCGCAGTAACTTTGGCAGCGGGCGCGGCGGTTTTCTTGGTGTTTTGAGCGGGCTTTTGAGCGGGCTTTTGAGCGGGCATATGGAAACCTCAGGTCTTAAAAAACTGTAAAACAACGAGGGAGGTGCCCGAGGAACTAATTCCTAGGTGGGCTCCAAAAAACAAAATGCAAGCACTTAATAAAAGCACCTAAAGCAAGTGATGTGGGCGAACATTTGGTGTGCAGTCCTTGCGAATAAGTTGGCCTGATGAACGCGGTGGGCGTTGTGTATCGATTGGCCGGTTTCGGAGGTGCTGCTGTCGCTCTTGCCAGAACAACTTTGGATTATACCATTTCTTTCAGCGTTTTCAAGTAGATCTGCTTCTTGAGCACCAACTGCGCGCGAATCATTTGATCTTCCTGCATCACCCGGTTCGGGTCGGTGCTGGGCAGTTCCTGCAGCCTTTTGAGTTCGCCGTCCATGATGTCCAGGCGCAGCTTGATCACGCTGATGCGCAAGTCTGAAATCGACGCCTCCGTGCTTTCCACCTCCCTTCCCAGGGGCTGCAAGCTGTCCAGGTCGATGATGGTGCGCGCGGTTTCCTCAAAACTCTGGCCTTGCATAGCAATCGCCAGTGCCGCCAGAGGCTGCGTGCCGTGCTCGGTCATTTGATGGTCGATCCAGCGAAACAGCTCGCCATAAAGACCCTCCAGTGCGCACAGGGTCTCGTGCTCAAGCGCAGTGAGTTGATCCCAAAAACCGCAGTTGCCCAAAAGGATGCTGGCGATGTTGCGCGCGTGCGCCTCGATGGACGGGCGCGTTGGCGTGCGACGACCCCCATCGCCCGCCGCGCGATTACCGCCTGAACCCTCAGCGTTCTGCCGCCGAAAGGGTTTTCTGGCCCTGGCATCGACGGTTGACCAAAGGTCGGACAAGTCTCGTTTATCGACCTTCACGTGGCCCGCGATCTCGGTGAGCAACTGGCGTTTTAGCGCGCCATCTGGCAACAACGCCCACAGCGGTTTTGCATTACTGGCCATGTGCGCGCGGCCTTCGGCGCTCGACAAATCCAGGCCTTCGCGGGTTGCGTCAATCAGGAAGCGGCTTAAAGGCACGGCTTCGCTGATGCAGCGCGAAAAGCCG
>JANNFW010000388.1:0-12593 GCA_031380235.1 Rhodoferax sp.
TGTCGCCCGCCCCATCGCGCCGTGCGGGGGGTACACCGAGCTTCATGGTGAGCGCAATGCGCTTGCGGGCGACATCCACCCCCACCACCTGCACTTTGACGATGTCACCCGTCTTCACCACCTCGCGCGCATCCGTCACAAATTTATGGCTGAGCTGGCTCACGTGCACCAGGCCGTCTTGATGCACCCCCAGGTCGATGAATGCGCCAAACGCGGCTACGTTGCTCACGGTGCCTTCCAGCACCATGCCTTCTTTCAGGTCTTTGATATCTTCCACGCCGTCGTTAAAGCGGGCTACCTTGAAGTCCGGGCGCGGGTCACGACCTGGCTTTTCCAGCTCTTTCAAAATGTCTTTGACGGTGATCACGCCAAACTGCGCGTTGGCAAAAAGCTCGGGGCGAAGCGTTTTCAGCATATCTGCGCGGCCCATCAGGTTGGCGATGCTCTGGCCGGTCTTGACGATGATTTGCTCCACCACCGGGTAGGTTTCGGGGTGAACGCCAGTCATGTCCAGCGGGTTGTCGCCACCGCGTATGCGCAAAAAGCCCGCACTTTGCTCAAAGGTTTTCGCACCCAAGCCCGCCACATCAAGAAGCTGCTGGCGGGTTGTGAACGCGCCATTCGCCTCGCGCCAGCGCACCACCGCCTTGGCAACGCCCGCGCTCAAGCCCGACACATGTGACAACAAGGGCACGCTGGCAGTGTTCAAGTCCACGCCTACAGAGTTCACGCAGTCTTCCACCACGGTTTGCAGGCTCTTGGCCAGCTCGCTCTGGTTCACGTCGTGCTGGTATTGGCCCACGCCAATGGATTTGGGGTCGATCTTCACCAGCTCAGCCAGCGGATCTTGCAGGCGCCTGGCAATGCTGGCGGCGCCGCGCAGGCTCACATCGACGTCGGGCATCTCTTGGGACGCGAACTCGCTGGCTGAATAGACAGACGCACCGGCCTCGCTCACCACCACTTTTTCGATCAGACGGTCTGAATTTTTGGCTAACTGTTTGATCAAGTCGCCCGCTAACTTGTCAGTCTCGCGGCTGGCGGTGCCGTTGCCAATCGCAATCAGGTTTACGCCATGCTTTTCGCACAGTTTGCCCAGTGCAAACAACGAGCCCTCCCAGTCTTTGCGCGGCTCATGCGGATAGACCACGGCGGTATCGACCAGCTTGCCGGTGGCATCCACCACGGCCACCTTCACGCCAGTGCGGATTCCGGGATCCAGCCCCAGCACCACGCGCGGGCCTGCGGGGGCGGCCAGCAGCAGGTCGCGCAGGTTGTCGGCAAACACCTTGATCGCCACTTTTTCAGCATCTTCGCGCAGGCGCGAGAACAGGTCGCGCTCGGTGGACAGGCTGAGTTTGACGCGCCAGGTCCAGGCCACGCACTTGCGGATTAAATCGTCACTGGCGCGAGCAGCGTGGCTCCAGCCCAAAAACAATGCGATGCGGCCTTCCGCCAGCGACACGACGGGTTTGCCTGCGGTCTTGGCATCTTTTTCGACGTCGGGCTCGGCAAGCACCAGCTTGGCTTCCAGAATATCGAGGGCACGGCCCCGAAAGACCGCCAACGCGCGATGCGAGGGTACGCGGCCAATTGGCTCGTCATAGTCGAAATAGTCACGAAACTTGGCAACGTCGCTGTTGTTTTCGTCTTTGCCCGCCATCAACGAAGCGCGAAACAGGCCTTCGTGCCAAAGCCATTCGCGCAGCGCCTGCACCAGCGCCGGGTTTTCGGCCCAACGCTCGCTCAAAATGTCGCGCACACCATCCAGTACGGCGGCGATGGTGGAGAAGTCTGGTTGTTTGTCCTCGCCGTCCAACATGGCTTTGAGTGGCACGACGAATGCTTGGGCCTCGTCTTGCGGCACGAGTCTAGGGTTGGCAAACAGGGCATCCGCCAGCGGCTCCAAGCCCGCTTCACGCGCCAGTTGGCCTCTGGTGCGGCGTTTGAGCTTGAAGGGCAAGTACAAATCTTCCAACGCCTGCTTCGTCGCCGCCTCATTGAACTGAGCCAGCAAGGTGGGTGTCATCTTGCCCTGCTCTTCGATAGCGGATGCAATCACTTCACGGCGCGCTTGCAATTCGCGCAAGTAGCCCAGGCGGGCTTCCAACTCGCGCAGTTGAATGTCGTCCAGGCCGTCGGTCACTTCTTTGCGATAGCGGGCGATAAAGGGCACAGTGGCCCCACTGTCCAGCAATTCCACAGCAGACTGAACCTGCTTGACCTGAACCCGGATTTCCTGCGCAAGTTGAGTAACGATCTGGAGGTTGATTTGGGCGATGTTTTTTTGCATGGATGTAAGAAGCGCTCGAAATTTTGCGACCCAACAGGCATAGACTTATTGCTTGCGCTGTCGATGGAGGGCGCGAGTTTGCCACATGTGCTGCACGCATTCGGGCGTGACCATTCAGGAAAGGCGTCCTCACCATGAAATCGACAATCTCAAAGGCATCAAAGGCAGCGGTTCTCGCATTTTCGCTGCTTCAACTCATCCTTGCGCCGATATCGGCGGCTGAGCTGTGTGCGGCGCAGTCTGGGCCAACGCGGGCTGCGGTGATTGAGCTTTACACGTCTGAGGGGTGCAGCTCATGCCCACCCGCCGACCAATGGCTTTCAACTTTAAAAGCATCTCAAGCGACCAGTGGCGCCGTTATTCAGGCCTTTCACGTCGGGTACTGGGACTACATCGGCTGGGCCGACCGATTCGCCAGCCCTGCCCACACCACGCGCCAACGCAAGATTGCGTCCTTGAACCGTCTGACATCGATCTACACGCCCCAAGCGGTGCGGGATGGACGTGATTGGCCCGATTGGCGTCGCACGGCGGCATCCAGCCTCAGTGCTGCGCACGAGCCCGCAGCGGTTAGCATTTCGCTCAAAGAGGTTGCGAAGGATCAGTTTGAAGCGGTGGTGACCGCGTCAGACGGCACTGCAGGCGCTTGGTCTGCCTATTGGAGCGTGACAGAGCATGGCCACAGCTCCAAGGTCAAATCTGGCGAGAATGCGGGGGAACTGTTGCGTCATGACTACGTCGTGCGCCAGTACACGCATGCGGGGGACTACCCGCTGGCTGTCAAAACTACTCAAAAATTGACCTGGCGAAGCATTGCTGCGACGCCTGGCCATCCGCGCCAAATCAACGTGGTAGTCTACGATCCCAAGACCGGGAAAACACTTCAAGCAGTGTCTGCAAGCTGCTGATATGTAAGGCAAATTCTTACGCGACTCGCATCCAACCCCCGACTTCATCAGCGCATCCGTTACACCTACATTTAGTTGCATATCCATTGCCGCTGCGGCCGTGGCGCTCAATTCAACTTCCTGTACTCGCGTACGGTATGCATATCATGATGAAGCAAACAGCCTCTCTCGCCAGCCCTGTCAGCCCCATCAACCGAATCGTCAATGGCGCGTTGGACCATACGTTCGCCCGATTTGCGGAGCCTGCCGCGCGACAGCCGCAAACTGGATTCACGGTCCGCGACGAGTCGGCAACTTCCATTCAGTCCAAGATGGTTGAAGAGGTGTTGCCGTTTACCGTGCGTTTGGTGGGCGACGATGATGACCTGAGCAAGGCCGTCCGAATTCGCCATTCGGCCTACTCGAGGCATTTGCCCGTGTTTGCGGAGACGTTGAAGGTGCCCGAAAGCACTGACCGCGACGAAGGCGTGGTGGTGCTGTTGGCTGAGTCCAAACTGGACGGCTCGCCCCTGGGCACCATGCGAATCCAGACCAACGAATTTCGACCTCTTAGCGTAGAGCAATCCATTCAATTGCCTGACTGGCTTAGAGGACAACGCCTGGCTGAAGCGACCCGCCTGGGCGTGACAGATGGCAAGGGCGGCCGACTGGTGACCACCGTTCTCTTCAAGGCGTTCTACCTGTATTGCAAGCTGACTGGGATTGAGTGGATGGTGATTACCGGGCGCGCTCCCATTGATCGGCAGTACGAAAGAATGCTGTTTGAGGATGTGTTCCCCGGTTCGGGTTTCATTCCGTTGGCGCACGTCGGAAACTTGCCCCATCGCGTCATGACCTCCTGTGTTGCAACCGCTGAGGCACGGTGGACCATGGCGCGCAACCCGTTGTTTGATTTCGCATTTCGCACTTTCCATCCAGACATTGAGCTCGGAGAGCGCCGCGCACCACGCTTTTCGCAATCAGCGGTACAAATTCCGCGCACCAATACAGCGCGCTATTCGATGTAAATCAGCTCGAGCAGAACGTCATCCGACATTCGTCAAACCACCTCCACAGCAACACCTCAGCACACCTTCATCCCCCCCATTCACAAGTTACAAATTCGCGCTCAACCCGTTTTTTTGTAGGACTTACGCATCAGGTTTCACTTGATGTTTTTTTTGCAAGTCAATGATTTAAATGTTGTTTATTTATAACGACATATGTTAAGTCCCCTTGCTGTACACCCTGCATAGGTGTAACGTCCACGGCTGGTCTTGGTATGAAAATACCACGGCAAGAACAATCATTAGTTGGTGGAAATCAATCCGAAGTTTTTTTGCGTGCTCTGTTGCGCATTGGTAATACTATTGTTACCTCAACACTGACGATTGACCTTGAGGGCGCAGCTTGGGGATACGAGAAAATTGACGAAACAGTCTGAACTTTTCAGAAAAATCAGCCATCAGTTGAACCATTGGCTTGATGCGCTGCTGCATGGCTTTTCGAGCTACGCGATACCGATGGCTGTGGTTATCTCCAGCGTCTTGGCGTTTCTGTTCTGGAACGCTCAGTATTCGACCGATGAACCCCAGTTGCTGGAGATTCGGGTGGGCAAAATGCCATCGCCGACGCAGCCCAATCAATCGGTCGATCCGCGTGCGGGTCTGTCTGCTGCGGCTGGACAAAAGAGCAGTAAGTTTTATGACACGGAGCTGTCTGAGGAGCCTTTCTGGATCAGTTTTAGTATCCCAAAAGGCACCGACACAGCCGCGATGAATGTCGAGTTCCCGTCGCGCCACGCGGTCGATGCGATGTGCTGGGATGCGCACACGCTCAAACTGATAGGCCAGGGAAATCGCGATGCGACCCAGGGACGCCTGCACGAAATCAAGGCAGGATTTGCGCTTGATGTGACTCGCTCCATTGAAGATCAGCCCATCATCTGCCAGATCAGTTCGGCGGGTCCGGCGCGGCTCACAGCGGTGTTGTGGAGCGCCGCCGAACTGCAATTGTCGGCGCAGGAGTTTCACCGCAAATCGGGCTTGCTTGAAGGCGGCATCCTGATTTTGGCGGTTTTTGTGCTTGTCACCGCCATCATTAACCGCAGTGCGCTTTACCTGCTCTTTGCGGCTTGGCTGGTCGTCAACCTGCGTATGGGTGCACTCTCGGCGGGCTGGGACATGCAGTGGCTGGGCTATGCGATTCCGGCGGCGGGGCTGTCGAAGATTCGAGCCATGACGATGGCCGTTTACTTTGTGCTCTCGGTGACGCTGTTTGGCATGCTTTTCAGAAGCGAGCTCACAAGGGTTGGCGCGATGTGGCAACTTCGGGTTATGCAATGGGTGTGCCTCCCACTGCTGGTCGTTTCTGCCACTGCACCTTATAAAAACTTCCTGCCCTTCCTGTGGGTGGCCACCGCTTTGTTCGTCGCCTTCATGGTGGTGTCTCTGTTGCGTATTTTGATCATTACGCGATCCAAGGCCGCCATGTGGTACAGCGCGTCCATCGCGGTCACCATTGCCGCCAGTCTTTACGAAGTGATTGCAGCCGCTTTGGGATTCAAAGGGCTGATTGGGTCGTTCAACAGCGTGACTGCGGCTTTGTCGTCCAGTTTGCTGGCGGCGGTGGCGATTGCTGCGCAGATGCGCACCGAGCATCAGAAGCGCCTTGAGATTCAAGCGGAACTGCAACATACCTATGAGGCGATGCCGATCGGGCTTTTCACGCTGGACATGCGCGGTCGTTTTTTGAGCGCCAACCCGGCCCTGATGCGCATGCTGGGCCAGAAGGTTCTTGACCAAGGAGGGCAATCGTGGCAGCGGCACTTTAGTGGCGGGGCCTGGGCGCAGTTGCACAACCTGGTGCACACACAAAGCGATGGTGAACTTGAACTCAAAGGGCGTGCACCGCTGCTGGGCGACCGTGAGGTGAGCCGTTTTCTGGTGAAGGCGACACTTGCGCGCGACCGAATTGAAGGGTCTTTGCAGAACATCACGGAAAAGGCCAAGGCAACCGAGGAGTTGCTGTTTTTGGTCAATAACGATCCGCTGACCAAAGTGCTGAATCGCCGGGGCATCGAAAAGGCGCTGGAAAACGCCATGGCCGAACTGGCGACTGGCAAGCCGCTGGCGCTGGCCTACCTGGACCTGGATCGTTTTCGACTGATCAACGACTTGTATGGCCACGCTGCTGGTGACGATGTCCTGCAGCAGGTGTGCCGACGCGTGACACAGATGATCTCCGGTTCCATGCAGTTTGGCCGGGTGGGCGGTGACGAGTTTGTGCTGGTGATGTCGGACACCAAAATCCCGGTGGCATCGCTGATATGCCGGGGCATCATTGAAGCATTGGGCAGCACACCGTACCGCGTGGGCGACCGGGCGTTTCATGTACGCGGCTCAATGGGCTTGATCGAGGTGGGTGCCGAGATGCAGGTCAAAGATGCAGTCTCCACCGCAGACCGGGCCTGCCACGAGGCAAAGATGGGCAGTGGTGATGGTCTGGTGATCTTTGAGCGCAACGCCCGCGCGTTTGATCAGCACGAGGCCGAATTGAAGCTGGTCGAGCGGCTCTCAACACCCCACGCGACAGACGGGCTCTTCTTGATGATGCAGCCCATCATGTCGCTGACCACGCCCTATGATTCTTTGAACTTTGAGGTGCTGCTGCGCATGCTGGATGAAGATGGCCGCTTGATACCCACGGACCGGCTGATCTCTGCGGGCGAGAGCAGCGGACGCATGAGCGTGATTGACCGCTGGGTGCTTTCCACCACGCTGGCTTGGATGAACACGCATTTTGACAAGCTGAAAAACACGCGTTTTGTCTGTATGAACTTGAGCGGTGCGTCGCTCAACGATGAGAAGTTTTTGCAGGACGTTTATGCAATGCTGGAGATGAACATGCACATCGTGACGCACCTGTGCCTGGAGATCACCGAGAGCGTCGCCTTACATGACCTGAACAATACCCGACGTTTTGTGGACAAGGTGCGCAGCTACGGCGCCAAAGTCGCGCTGGATGATTTTGGTGCGGGATACACCTCTTTCTCTTACCTGAAGGAGCTGACGGCAGATTTATTGAAGATTGACGGCAGCTTTATTGTGGACATGAACCGCCACCCAGCCAACGTGGCGATTGTGGAAGCCATCGTCAGCCTGGCGCGCAATTTGGGAATGAAGACGATTGCCGAGTGGGCGGAAGACTCAGCTACAGTGCAAACGCTGACGGAAATCGGGGTTGATTACGTTCAGGGTTACGTGGTGGCCCGCCCGCAAATGCCAGGCGCCTTGCTCGGGGCGGAATCCTCTGCCAGTTTTGTGACGGAAGAAGATCTGGTTCAGTTTCTATCCCTGCTCGGCAAATCTGAAGAGAAACGAGCGCAGGTCGAATTGTTCGATCAAGTCACCAGCCTCCAAGCCTTGCACTGATTCCACTCCTAAACCACCGCTGTAGGTCGTTGCAGCTCCTAGCCGTGCTACAGCACTGTCTTCGTCGCTGCGCCTACTACAGCAATGATTTAGAAGTGGAATAGGTCAAGCGGATTCTCGAAGCGCCCGCTTCAATTCGGCACCAATCTCTGGCTTGTCCGCAAACGGATCGGTCGGGTTGCGCGCCTGCATGATGTCTTCCATCCGGGTTTGCACAGACTTGATTGCCTTGGGGTGGCTGTAAATATAGAAACGGTTCGCCCGAATCGCATCGAATACCAAGGCGGCCACATCCCCAGCGCTCACCTTGCCGCTGGTCACAGCCTTGGAGGTCATGGCTTGGCCAATCTTTTGGCTGCGGGTGAGCTTGATGTCGGCATCTTTCATGCCACCGGGTCGATTGCGCTCACTGTCGTTGATGCCGGTTGCGACGAAGAAGGGGCACAGCACGCTGGCGCTGATTTGCTCGGTGACGAGGGACAAGTCTTGGTACAGCGTCTCTGTCATGCTCACTACGGCGTGCTTGCTCACATTGTAAACACCCATATTGGGAGGATTGAGCAGCCCCGCCATACTGGCAGTGTTGACGATATGCCCTCGGTAGGCTGAGTCTTTCGCGGCAGCGTCCAGCATCATCGGTATGAAGGTGCGCAGGCCATGCACCACGCCCATCACGTTCACGCCCAGCACCCAATCCCAGTCCTTCAGCGTGTTCTCCCAAATCAGGCCACCCGAGCCAACGCCTGCGTTGTTAAACACGAAATGCGGTGCACCAAAACGCTCGAGAGTCGCCTGACCCAACGCGGCCATCTGGTCTGCATTGGAGACATCCACGCGACGCGCCAGCACCTGGGCACCCGCAGCTTGCAACTCAGCCGTGGCTTTGTCCAGGGCATCCTGCTGCACATCCACCAGCACCAGGTTCATGCCGAGCTTGGCTCCAATTCGCGCGCACTCCAGGCCGAAACCGGAGCCTGCACCAGTCAATACAGCCGTCTTGTTTTTAAAATCCGTGATCATCTTTAAACTTCTGCTCTCTTCAGGATATAGCCCACGCGCGGGAAATGTACTTGCACGACGCCCGCTCGCTCATCGGTGCGGCGAATCGTGTAGTGCGTGCGAGTCGCTGAAATCAAAGTGCCTGCTGACGGTTCGGGGCCGAAGTTATCGGCGGCAACGGTAACCTCGCTGCCCAACGGGATGCCGTGCTCGTCCTGGAAGATTTCTTGTACGAAGACGCTGTCGGTAAAGCCCGATTGGGCGCAGGCAGCAAGGGATTCGGCGGCGCTGGATTCCACCCGCGTACCGTGGCCCAAACTCGCCATCCGATCCAACCAGCGAGAAACGGCGGGCGTGGCATCCACAATGTGCGCCATCACCGGGGTTTGCGTGCGCGTGAACCAGATCGGGTGATAGGTGGCAAAGTCGGCCACACAGGGCTCGTCACCCAGCAGGTAGTCTTGCCCGCCGTCCAGCATATTGTTGATCCGGCGCAGGTAGCTTTTGTAGGTGGCTGTTGCGTCAGCCACGGGCATGCGCGGCATGCCCAACCGCATCTTGCTGCGGTCTTCCGCGAAGACTTTGGCCTGCGCCTGCCACTCCTCGGGCGGGCGGCCTTGCCCAAACATCTGCGCTGCACCTTTGGGACTGAGGTTGTAGGCCATGGCCGCCCAAAAGAGCTTTTCGTCGGCCCACTGTGCCACCACGCGAGCCAGGCCTTTTTGCGCGGGATAGATGCTCGGGCTGGGGTGCAAATGCTCCAACACATCGCAGATCAACGTGGTATCGCAATAAATATCCGAGCCCACCTGCAAGATCGGCGTTTTGCGGTAGCCACCCGTGAGCGCCACCACATCCGGCTTGGGCATGATTTGCGGGATGATGACGGACTTCCAGGTCAGCCCCTTGAACCCCAAAATCAACCGGATTTTTTCGGCGAACGGTGATGCCGGATAGTGGTGCAGGAAGATGTCTGACATGGAACGCCTCTCCTAGGGTGAATCAAACCAACGAATCAAACCAGCGAATTAGATCAACTTAACCAACTGTTTGCCAAAGTTTTTGCCTTTGAGCAAGCCCAAAAAGGCTTCGGGTGCGGCCTCCAGGCCCATTGCAATCGACTCGCGCGCTTTGAGCTTACCAGTGGCAACCAGCGCTCCCAGCTCGGTCAGCGCCTGCGGCCAGACTTCCATGTGCTCGCTGACGATGAAGCCTTCGACCTTCAGGCGCTGCATCAGGATGAGCGCTGGTTGCGCCAGTGGCAAAGGTGCTCCGTCGTAGCCTGCAATCATCCCGCAGACGGCGATGCGGCCAAACGCATTCATGCGGCCTAGCACAGCATCCAGCACCATGCCGCCTACGTTTTCAAAGTAGCCATCAATGCCATCGGGGCAAGCGTCTTTCAAGGCTTTTGAAAGCGATGCAGCATCTTTGTGGATTTTGTGGTCAATGCAGACATCAAAGCCCAATTCCTTGACGGCATAGTCGCACTTCTCAGGCCCGCCTGCAATACCGACCGTGCGGCAGCCGCGCGCTTTGGACAGTGCCGCGAAGGCGCTGCCCACTGCGCCCGTGGCCGCGCTGACGACCATCGTCTGCCCTGCCTTCGGATCAATGATTTTGACCAGGCCGTACCAAGCCGTCACGCCGGGCATGCCTACCGCACCGAGATAGGCGCTCAAAGGCACGTGGGTTGTATCGACCTTTCGCAAAGCGCCCAACTGAGTCGCATCAACCACGCTGTACTGCTGCCAGCCGCCCATGCCGACCACTTTGTCGCCCACTTTGAACTTGTCGTTTTGCGATTCGACAACCTCGCCCACTGTGCCGCCACCCATCGTCTGGCCCAGGGCCTGCGGCACGGCGTAGCTCTTGCTGTCGTTCATGCGGCCACGCATGTACGGATCCAAGCTCATGAAATGGTGACGCACCAAAACTTGGCCTGCGGCCAGCGCGGGAGTTTGGCTCTCCACCATTTTGAAATTGCTGATCATCGCTTCGCCCGTAGGGCGGTTGTCTAGGTGGATTTGTTGGTTAGTTGGCATGATTTGCTCTCTGCTGTAAGTTGATTGGGTTGGATCAGTTAGATCAATCGGTCGGGACGATGTCGTTGTGCAACTCTCCAGTCGTCGTGTCGGTGACCGCGCGTTTGACATACTTAAAAGTTCCGGTGGCATGCGCGCACATCAGGCCTTCGGTATCGTAAATCGTCGCCTCGGTAAAGGCCATTGACTTCGTACGGTGCTTCAAAAGCCCTTTGCTCACCAACAGGCCTCGGCAGGGTCGCATAAAGCTGGTCTTCATCTCGATGGTGACAACGCCCATGTCTTTTTGCACGCTGCGTGCGGCCGTGGCCATGCTCACATCCAGCAGCGTCATCACCGCGCCGCCGTGGGTGACATGGAAAGTGTTCAGATGCTCGGGCTTGGGGTGATAGCTAATCTGCGAGTGGCCACCGTCGAACACATCCAGGTTAAAACCCAGGTGCTCAACAAAGGGAATCTTGATGGCAAAAGTCATAGAGCAGGCTAGGCCCCCGTCACGACACTCACGCCACCATCCACGGCCAACCACTGCCCGGTGATGTGTTTGCCGGCATCTGAGGCAAACAGCAAGGTCACGCCTTTGAGGTCTTCATCATCGCCCAGCCGATTCAATGGTGCCGCTGAAGCCATTTTTTCCTCACCCAACAAGGTGATCAGACCTTCTGCCATCTTGGTCATGAAGAAGCCGGGGCAGATGGCGTTGACGTTGATGTGATGGTCGCCCCACTCAGCCGCCAGCGTGCGCGTGAAGTTGACGACCGCCCCTTTGGATGTGCTGTAGGCAATGGTGTCCATGCCTTTGGGGTTGCCGTTGAGCCCAGCGATGGACGCGATATTGATGATGCGTCCGCCCTTGTTCGGAATCATGCTGTGTTTGGCGACGTGCTGCGAGAGGATGAAGTAGCCGCGAATATTGAGGTTCATCACCTTGTCCCACGCGGCGACTGGGTGGTCTTCAGCCGGTGCACCCCAGCTGGCGCCTGCGTTGTTGACCAGGATATCGATCTTGCCCATGCGTTGCAGCGTTTCGTCGGCCAGGCGACGAATGTCTTCCTCTTTGCCGCAATCCGCCGCAATCCATTGTGCGTCGATGCCCGCAGCTTTCAGTTCGGCTGCGGCCAGTTCCAAATCAGCCGCTTTGCGCGAGCTGAGCATCACTTTGGCGCCCGCTTCGCCCAGCGCGTGCGCCATCTGCAAGCCCAGGCCGCGCGAGCCACCGGTAACCAAGGCCGTTTTTCCGGTCAAGTCTAAGAGTTGTTTTGTAGTTCGGGTCATGTTGGCCTCGGTAGATGGTTTAGGGAGATTCGCGCAGCCGCGAGCGAATGTAGATCATGAGGATGCCTACAGCGACCAACACGCCGCCTACAACGTACATCACCGTGGCGGTGTCAGAATCGTCCTGCCCCAGAAACGATGCGACGCTGATTGTTAGCAAGCCGCCGTAGATCGCCACCCACACCAACCACTGGAGGCGGGAAAGCGCAGCCTTGCTGACCACTAGAACGCCTCCACGGCGAGGTTGGCGCAGGTCATGTCGTGCGACTCCACCACGTTGTACCAGGCGGCGATTTTGGGCAGCTCGTAATGGTAGAAAAAGCGCGTAGCGGCGAGGGTGCCTTGCGTCGACGGCTTTGATTGCGAGGCATCCATGTTGATTGCGGCAATAGCCACGTCCAGCCAAATCCAGGCCAACACCGTGTGGCCGAAGCCTTGCATGTAAGGCACTGCATTGGCCAAGGCCTGCGTGGGATCTGACGTAGACCACGCGGCGCGGGTGACGTTGGCGGTTTTGAGTAACGCATGTTCAAGCTGATTCGCAAATTCAGCCAAGCCCGTAACCTGCTTCGCGCGGGCGATAGTGGCGGTAACACGCTGGGCCAGCAGCGCCAAACCACGCCCGTTTTCCATCAGCACTTTGCGACCGAGCAAATCGGCG
>JANNFW010000406.1:0-2285 GCA_031380235.1 Rhodoferax sp.
AACAGGCCGACCGATTGAATCGCGTAGCCCATGCGCAGCCGCAAATCCCGCACTTTGAACTTGTAAATCTCCTCTTCGTTGAGCAAAATTTTCCCGGTATCGTGGTCTTCCATGCGGTTGACCATTTTGAGCAAGGTGGACTTGCCCGAGCCTGAGGGGCCGATCACCACCACGAACTCGCCCTGATTGATTTTCAGATTCAAACCGTCGATCACCCGCGCGCCGCCATACGATTTTGCGATGTTGATGAATTCGATCATGGCGTGGTTGGAATAATTTGCGGGGTGGTCTGCACCAGCTTGATCGCGAGCTTGAACAACGCATCCGCCAGCACGGCCAAGCCCACGATGGGCACCACGCCTAGCAGCACTAGGTCTTGCGCACTGCTGAAAAGGCCTTCAAACATGATCGCACCCAGGCCGCCCGCGCCAATCAATGCCGTGATGGTGGCCATGCCAATCGCTGCGATGGTCGCAGTTTTAATACCCGACAGCAGCACGGGCAGCGCCAGCGGCAATTGCACCTGCGCGGCGATTTGCAACGACGACATGCCCATGCCTCGCGCCGCATCGACTACCGCCTGCGGCACCTGCTGCAGGCCCGCCAAGGTGCCGCGTACCACGGGCAGCAAGCTGTACAGTACCAAGGCAATCACGCCCGGTGCCATACCTACGCCACTGATGCCAGCACGCGCCAGCTGCGGAAAAGTAGCCGCCAAGAGTGCCAGCGGGGCCATCAGCAGGCCGAACAAGGCAATCGACGGAATGGTTTGAATGATATTGAGCACGGGAAACACCGCCGCGTTGGCTGAAGCCTGGCGGTGCACCCACCAGCCTAGCGGCAGCCCGATGCACAGTGTGGGCACGAGTGCAAATAGCACGATTTGCAGATGGCGCAGCACGGCAGCGGCAAAAGTGTCGGCACGGTTGGCATGCTCTTTCATGATCGACAGCGCGTCGCCCGCGCCCGCGGCCAACAACCAAACCACGACGGCCAGCACAGTAGCCAGAAGCGCCACGCGCATTAACAGTCCGGTACCCAGGCGCTGCAAGGCATCCGCCGCCATCAGCCAGGCCAGCACCAACAAGGCCCAGAACGCACCGCCGAGCGATGTGCGTGCAATGTCTGACTGCGTGAGGGCCACATGCTGCGCATAAGTACCCGCTACAGCAAGCAGCAAGACCACCAGCGCACAGGTCGCAAACACCTGCAACCACAGGATTACACGTGAAGCCTTCAGCACCGAAGTCAACAGGCACAGCAGCAGCACGGCACCCATCAGCCAATGCACGGTGGACGGCGATGTAGTCAGCACCTGCCACAACCCAACGGGTTCACCCGTCATCATGCGGTTGGGCGCGCTTCGCACAAACGGCAGGCCGATGATGCCGCAGGCTGCCAATAGCGACAAAACGCCAGCGACCGGGTTCCAGCTCAATGGAAAATTAATGGGGCTGAGTCGCACAGTGAGGCGCTGCCCGGTGCGGATTACTTGAGCAAGCCTTTTGACTTCAGAAAGTCACCCGCCACCTTCTTCGCATCTTGCCCCTCGATCTGAATTTTGGCGTTAAGCGCTTGCAGCGTCACACCGTCAAGCGCCTTGAACACAGGAGCCAAAATCGTTTGAATCTTGGGGTTTTTGGCCAGCACCTCGGCGCGCACCGTGGGAGCGGGCGCGTAGATCGGCTGCACGCCCTTCGTGTCTTCCATGATCACCAGGCCCAGCGCGACCACCGGGCCATCGGTACCGTAGGCCATGGCGGCATTCACGCCCGATGTTTTCTCAGCCGCTGCGCGAATGGTGACGGCCGTGTCGCCCCCCGCCAAAGTCAGCACCTGATCCGGCTTGAGCTTGAAGCCGTAAGCGGCCTGAAACGCAGGCATGGCATCCGAGCGCTCCACAAACTCGGCCGATGCCGCCAGCTTGAACTGCCCGCCACCATTGATCCACTTGCCCATGTCGTCCAGCGTTTTGAGCTTGTTGGCGGTTGCCACGTCTTTGCGACTCGCAATCGCCCACGTGTTGTTGGCAGGCGATGGCTCCAGCCACACCAGCTTGTTTTTCTCCATGTCCAGCGCCTTCACGCGCTCGTAGCCCGCGCGGGCATTCTTCCAAACCGGGTTGGACTCTTCGGAAAACATGAACGCCCCGTTGCCGGTGTATTCGGGGTAGATGTCAATCTCGCCGGCAATCAATGCGCCGCGCAAAACCTTGGTGTTGCCCAGCGCCGTCTTGTTCTCGGTTTTGACACCGCCCGCCTCCAGCGCCAGCACGATCATGTTGC
>JANNFW010000425.1:0-6102 GCA_031380235.1 Rhodoferax sp.
GACCACGGAGATGCCCGCTCCCCCGCACAAGGCGGTGCATTGGGCTGGCTCGATGAGCTGCTGGCAGCGCAGGGCATCACCGACGCGACCGGAGAGGCTTGGCTGCATTGCTACCCCCGCGTTTGGGGCTATACGTTCAAGCCCGTGAGCTTCTGGTTTTGCCATCGCTCACCTAGCGACCAGAGCGGTGCGCTGCGCGTGATCGTGGTGGAAGTCAACAATACCTTTGGCGAGCGGCATTTCTATGTGCTGGATGGCGCTAAGTACGGTGAAGAAATCTCAGCCAACAAAGCCTTTCACGTCTCGCCGTTTTGCGCCGTTGAAGGCAACTATCGTTTTCGCTTCATGCGCACGGAGTCCGTTGGAGGCACAACTTCCCTCGCGCGGACGGTCGCCCGTATCGATTACGACGATGCCGCAGGCCCCCTCATCCAAACCAGTGTTAGCGGCGTACTAGAACCGATTACCGCAGCGGCACTGCGACGGGCGATGTGGCGCTACCCCGCGATGACCTTCGGAGTTGTCTTTCATATCCACCTGCAAGCAGCGATTCTCTGGTTCAAGCGCGTGAAGTTCTGGCGCAAACCTGCACCACCCGAGTCCCTGGTCACCCGTTCTCTGTGATGTTGCACAACCTATTCATTTCCAACTCGAACCTATGAACACCGCCACAGCCACACCGCTCGCACTGCCGCAAGACGCGCCGCCTTCCGCCCGCGCTGGCATGAAGCTGCTGCAACGCCTGCGCCACGGCGCGCTCACTCTGCAACTGCCCGATGGCTCCGTGCGCCGCTTTGGCGAGCACCCTCACGACCACGCGAATGACGGCCAAGCCGGTCCGGTGGCGAGCATGCGGCTGCACAACTGGAACGTGTTTGCGGCGGCCTTGAAATCAGGCGATATTGGCTTTGCCGAAAGCTTCATCGCAGGTGACTGGGACACACCCAACTTAAGCGAACTGCTCAAGCTCTTCGGCGTCAACCGCCGCGAGGTGGACGAAATCATTTACGGTACCTGGAGCGGCCGCCTGCTGTACCGCATCAAGCACCTGCTGCAACACAATTCGAAAGCCAACAGCCGAAAGAACATTCACGCCCACTACGACTTGGGCAACGCGTTCTATACGCAGTGGCTCGACGCGTCGATGAATTACTCCAGCGCGTGGTTTGAGGGGGATTTGACGGCACCGCTGACGCAAGCCCAAAACGCAAAGGTGCGTCGCGCATTGACCGCCGCCAGGGTGTCTGCCGGCAGCCGCGTTCTGGAGATTGGCTGTGGCTGGGGCGCGCTGGCCGAGGCGGCCACCGTTGAGTTCAAGGCCAGTGTGGTGGGTGTCACCTTGAGCACTGAGCAACTGGCCTTTGCCAACACACGCCTTGACAAACTGCGCATCTCAACCGGCCCCGGAAAGACCGCTGACCTGCGCCTGCAAGACTACCGCGATATTACCGACGCACCGTTTGATGCGATCTGCTCGGTCGAAATGGTCGAGGCGGTAGGCCGCGCTTACTGGCCTACCTATTTCCAAGCGGTAAGCCGACTGCTCAAGCCCGGTGGGCATGCGTGCATCCAGACCATCGTCATCAAAGATGAACTGTTTGAGCGTTACCAAAAATCGACCGACTTCATCCAGCAGTACATTTTCCCCGGAGGCTGCCTGCCCTGCCCTGCGGAATTTCGCGTTCAAGCCGAAAAGGCCGGGCTGGTGGTAAAGGAAGAATTTGCGTTTGGTGCCGACTATGCCGAGACACTGCGGCGCTGGCGCAAGGCCTTTATGGAGCGTTCCGCGCAGATCAAAACGCTCGGATTTGACGAACGCTTCATGCGGATTTGGGAGTTCTATCTCTGTTACTGCGAAGCGGCATTTGACACGGGCGACATCGATCTGATGCAGTACACGCTGGTTAAACAATGAAGTTGCCATGAAGTTAATCTGCCGCATTACCCTTCTAGCTGCTCTGCTAACCGCCCTGTGCGCGGTACCTGCACACGCCAATCAACAGCCCGTTGCACTGCCAGTGCCTCAAGTGCTGACCGCAGAGGTGAACGAAGCGCGCCTGGCGGGCCAGGCCCGCCTGAGCGTACTGGGGTTTCAAATCTACGACGCGAGGCTTTGGGTAGCGCCCGGCTTCAAGAGCAAGACCTTCTCCGAGCACGCTTTTGGGTTGGAACTGGCGTATCTTCGAAACGTGAGCGGCGAAGACATCGCGACCCGGTCACTCGATGAGATGCGCCGCTTTGCGACGCTGTCACCTGAGCAGGAAAAAGAGTGGCTGCGGCAGATGCGCGAGATTTTTCCATCCGTTCAAAAAGGTGACCGCCTGATCGGCACCAATCGGCCCGGCATCGGCACCAGCTTTCACTTCAACGGCAAACTTCAGGGCGAAATCCGGGATCCGGAGTTTGCGCGGCTCTTCTTTGGCATTTGGCTTTTTGAAACAACCGCCAAACCATGGATTCGCAAAGATCTCCTGGCAAAGCTGGCACCGTGAAAACTGGCCACGCCATCAACGCATTTGGCGCAAGCCAAGGTATCCGCTACGGATTTTTGGGGTTTCCGCTGGCGTTCTGCGCACTCCCGTTGTACGTGCTGCTACCGAACCTGTATGCGCGCGAATACGGTGTGCCGCTGCTGACACTGGGAATCATTCTGCTCGGCTCACGCCTGCTGGATGCCTTTATTGATCCGTTCATTGGGCGTTGGTGCGATCAGCTTTACGCCCGCTCCATCCGCGCGTTACTGGCCGTTGGTGCAATGGCAGCTGTGGTGCTTGGTGCGGGGTTTTCGCTGCTGTTTTTCCCCTTGACTTTCCAATTTGCGCGCGATCCCAACCACCTGATCATCGTCACGACCTTGCTGCTCGTTGCGACCTATGCTGCCTACAGCGCTTTGTCGGTGATGCATCAGTCGTGGGGTGCCAAACTGGGGGGTGACGAGAGCCAGCGCAGCCGGGTCGTTGCCTGGCGCGAGGGCATGGGCCTGCTGGGTGTGGTGCTGGCCTCCGTCACGCCGACGCTGCTGGGCCTGCCTGCGATGGTGAGCCTGTTCTTGGGCAGCCTGGTGGTGGGTTGGTGGGCCTGGACTCGCGCCGCGCGTCCTGATCGGGTCACGAGCAACCACGGTGTCGAGTCGGGTGATCCACAGCCTGTCGATCTTTGGCACCCCTGGCTTAACCCGGCGTTTCGCCGATTAATGGCAGTGTTTTTGCTCAATGGCATTGCGAGCGCTGTGCCCGCCACGCTGATTTTGTTTTTTGTACAAGATCGACTGCAAGCGCCTGAGTCAATGCAGCCGCTGTTTCTCGGCAGCTTTTTTGTATTCGGTGCGATCTCGATGCCGCTGTGGCTGCGCATGGTGAAGCGCTTTGGACTGGCGCGCAGTTGGCTGTGCGGCATGGTGCTGTCGATCTGCGTTTTTCTGTGGGCCACCCAGCTCGGCGCGGGTGACACGACAGCGTTTGCCGTGGTCTGCGCACTCTCCGGCGTGGCGCTGGGCAGTGACTTGGCCTTGCCCAGTGCACTCTTGGCCGGTGTTATTGCCGACAGTGGCGATCGGGGCCGCGCCGAGGGCACTTACTTTGGCTGGTGGAACTTTGCCACCAAGCTCAACTTGGCCATGGCCGCGGGCCTGGCATTACCTCTGCTTTCGGCATTCGGTTACACGCCAGGGGCGCGTGATGCGCAAGCGCTGCAAACACTGACCATCGCCTATTGCCTGTTGCCCTGCGCGCTCAAGGCGCTGGCGGCAACCGTTCTGTACTTCTTCATGATCCATCCGGGCCCGGCAAACCTGGTTCACAACACTCACCGAAAGACCGTATGAAAACTCGCACTTTCACCCTGCGCACCATCTTGGCCACAGTCGTCGTAGCTTCGGCTTTGATGGGTTGCGGCTCTCAGCAGATCAACGATTACGCAGCGGACAAACCCGTGCTGGAGCTACGTGATTACTTCAATGGCACGCTGGATGCCTATGGCGTTTTCACGGATCGCTCGGGCAAAGTGGTGAAGCGATTCACGGTGGTCATGAAGGGCACCTGGACGGGCGACGATGGCGTGCTGGATGAGGATTTCAGCTACTCCGACGGCACCGTCCAAAAACGCATCTGGCGGCTCAAACGCCTCGCCAATGGCAAATACAGCGGCACGGCGGACGACGTGGTGGGCACCGCAGACGGCCAACAAAGTGGCAACGCCTTCAACTGGACTTACACCATGGCCCTGCCGGTGGATGGCAAGGTTTACGAAGTGCAGTTTGACGACTGGATGTACTTGATGACCGACAAAGTCATGCTCAACAAAGCCACCATGAGCAAGTGGGGCTGGCGCTTGGGCGAAGTCACTCTGTCGTTCACGAAGCGGTAGTCTGCCATGGCCCTCAATCAACCCATGAAGGACTGGGCCGGGCGCACTGCCTGGCTGGTCGGTGCGTCATCCGGCATTGGTCGCGCGCTTGCCGCCGCGTTGCATGCGCGGGGTGCCCGCGTGGTGGTGTCAGCGCGCAAGGCAGACGCACTCAACGCCTTTGTTGCCGAGCATCCCGGCGCACTGGCTTTGCCGATGGACGTGACCGATTTGTCGGCGGTGAAAGCGGCCACGCAGCAAATCCTCGCAACCGGGGGGCTTGACTGCATGGTCTATTGCGCGGGTCACTACCGGGAGATGTCCGCCACGGCGTTTGACCTGCCCGACATGCTGCGCCATTGCCAAATCAATTACGAAGGCGCGCTGCATTTGCTTGATGCCGTGCTGCCGCACTTTCTGGCGCGCTCGAAGTCAAATGACTCCGGCAACTTCAACGGGCAGTTCAACGGCCACATCAGTCTGATCAGCAGCGTTGCAGGCTACCGCGGTTTGCCCAAGAGTCTCGCCTACGGCCCCACCAAGGCGGCGTTGATCAACCTGTCGGAAACGCTGTACCTCGACTTGCACGAGCGCGGCATTGGCGTGTCGCTGATCAACCCCGGTTTTGTTGACACGCCGCTTACCGAGCAAAACAAGTTCACGATGCCAGCGCTGATCAGCACTGAAGAGGCCGCACAAGAAATTCTGCGAGGTTGGGAAAAAGGTGAGTTTGAAATTCACTTTCCAAAACGTTTCACCTACGTGATGAAGCTCTTGCAACTGCTGCCTTACCGAGCCTCATTCGCCGCGACGCGCAGGCTGACCCAAGTTTAATGAAGCAAGCTTGAACCCATCTACCGAGCCAGCTTAGTGGCATCGCGGGCCAATTGTGTGATGCGGCCCCAGTCACCCTGAACCAAAGCATCGGCGGGCACCAGCCACGAGCCTCCGACGCACAACACGTTGGGCAAAGCCAGAAGTTGCGACGCATTTTCAAGGGTGACTCCGCCTGTTGGGCAAAACGAAACTTCTCCAAACGGCCCACTCCAGGCTTTGAGCATCGCCAAGCCGCCCGCTTGCATGGCGGGAAAAAACTTCAGTTCGGTCAACCCGTCTTCTTGGGCCATCATGATTTCGCTGCCTGTCGCCACACCCGGCAGCAACGGCAAATCCAGCTCGCGGCAGGCTCGACCGACCGCCGGGGTGTAGCCTGGGCTCACCGCGAATTGCGCACCGGCCATGGCGGCGGCTTGTGCGTCAGCAGCACTGCGCACGGTGCCTGCGCCCACCACAGCCTCGGGCACCTCACGCGCAATCACCTCCATGCACGCCAGCGCCTGCGGGGTGCGCAAAGTCACCTCCAGCATGCGAATGCCACCCGCCAAGAGCGCGCGGGCCATGGGCACAGCGTGGGCGACGTCATGCAGCACGATAACGGGAATCACGGGCGCATCCCGCATCACCTCGCGCGCGGTCAATTTGGCCACAGCTTTGCATTCGCGGGATCTAAGTTGTTCGTAGGGTCTCTAAATTCTAGCATCAATGTACCTCGCCCTGGTCAGTTTGTCGCTTATCAAGCTTTGGATGGAGTGATGGCAGCGGGAATACGGGCGTTCGATCCTAATCCCAACGAGACCTTTACCTATCAGTTGCTCAATGACGCTGGCGGTCGATTCAGTATCGTTGGCAACCAACTGGTGGTCGCCAATGGCAGCTTGATCGACTATGAAGCGAGTCCATCGCATGCGGTCGTGATTC
>JANNFW010000447.1:0-2095 GCA_031380235.1 Rhodoferax sp.
TGGCTTTGACCGCTTCAATCAGCGCCTCCGGGATGCCGCACAGGCCAAAGCCGCCTACGCCGAGCAGTTGGCCATCTTTGACGATGCCTTCAAGCGCTTTGGCCGCACTGGGATAGATTTTGTTCATTGATCCAGTTCCTTCAAAGTTACAGGTTATCTGCGATTCTACGCAGCGTCGATTCTGGGTCGTTCGCGTCTAAAGCCGTATGTGCGCCATCGCACATACGCGGAATTCAATCTATTGGACAATTTTTTACAGTTAAGGCTTGATTCGATCAACTGACCCCACGAGAATGGATCACGCGACCGAGCCTAAGGGAAGGGAGAACAATGAAAATCAAACACGCGACGGCTGCAAAAGCCTCGCTCAAGGCACCGACCGGCATCGCCGGGTTTGACCTCATCACGGGTGGAGGGATTCCGTGCGGGCGCACGACCGTGATGGGTGGCGGGCCAGGGTCTGGCAAAACTGTATTTGGTCTGCAGTTTCTGCTTCACGGCGCGCAAGCCTGCAACGAGCCGGGCATTCTGGTCGCCTTTGAAGAGACCTCCGAGCGGATTCTCGCCAATGCCCAAAGCTTCGGCTGGGAGATGGCGACCCAACTGCCGGAGCGCCTTTTTATCCTGAACACACAACCCAAGTTTGACGAAGTTCAGTCCGGAGACTTTGATCTGTGCGGCATGCTGGCGGCTTTGCAGGCAAAAGTCAAAGCCATGAAAGCGCGGCGCATCGTGTTTGACGCGCTGGACATGGCCCTGGTGCTGCTGCCCGACCAGACGGCCTGGCGGCGCGAGCTGTTCCGCTTGCACGAATGGCTGCTGGCGCACGAGCTGACCGCCTTGATCACCGCCAAGACCGTCGTGGAGACGCCGGGCTCCATCACCCACCAACAGCCCCTGATGCTGATGCAGTTCATGGTCGACTGCATCGTCATCCTGAACCAGGACGTGGAGATGGGGGTATCGCGCCGCAATCTGCGGGTGCAGAAGTACAGGGGCTCGGGTTTCGACGAGGATGAAGCGCCGTTTGTCATCAGCAAGTCCGGGATCGAGGTCGCACCCGCGAACCGCCTGCCTTCGTCGGTTCCGGAAGTTGCAGCATGACCCGCCAGACCCGCTACAAATTCCGCCTGTATGTGGCCGGCGACGCGTTGAACTCGGCGAAGGCGCGTGCCCGTCTGATGGCGCTTTGCCAAGCGCATCTGCCTGATCGACATGACATAGAGATTGTGAACGTACTCACCCACCCTGAGCGTGCGCTGGCCGATTCTGTTTTCATGACGCCGATGCTGGTGAAACTTGCGCCGTTGCCCCAGCGCAGGATCGTCGGCGCCTTGAGCCAGACTGAACTGGTGATGCAGACCTTGGGCTTGGAGGCAACAGTCGAGTGAAGGCTCCCCAAATACCGGCGTCTATGCCAATTGACATGAGCGCTGAGGCCTCCGAAGTGTCGGATCTCATTGCGCTGCTGTTTGATACCGAGCAGCGCCTGGATGCGCTGACACGGGGCGAGGTCGATACCGTGTCCAGCAGCGATGGCCGCACGTTGATGCTGTGGCGCGCACAGCAGTATGTGCGCCGCAGTGACGCGACTCGCCATGCGATCATCCTCAAGGCGCTGGATGCCACGGCCGACGCCGTGTACCTGGTCGACCGCACCAGCATGAAGATCGTCCATGTGAACGATGCCGCCTGCCGCATGCAGAGTCTGACACGCGAGCAGTTGATTGCACGCGGGCCGATGGGCGCGCTGGCGATGTCCAGAGCCGAAGTCGAGCAGATCTACGACACCATCATTGCGACAGGTCGGCCTGCAGATCCGATTGAAATGCTGCGGCCCCGCGCCGACGGCCCGCCCGCCTGGCTCGAACTGCGTCGCCACCCGGTGCAGATTGGCGAGCAGTGGATGATCGTCACCCTGGTGCGTGACATCACACAGGCCAAACAGGCGCAGAACCGCATCATTCACCTCAACCGTGTGTACGCCATGCTCAGCGGTATCAACGCCTTGATCGTTCGGGTGCGTACGCGCGACGAGCTGTTTGAGACGGCCTGCCAGATCGCCGTGAGCGCAGGTGGCTTCCCGATGGCCATG
>JANNFW010000448.1:0-1726 GCA_031380235.1 Rhodoferax sp.
CCTGAATACCGAGCCGTCCAGGCGAAACGGGTGGTCTGACAATTCGCCCAATCTTGACTCGATCAGTGCAGATATGCTTTCACCCTCGCGTAGCATGGGCCGCACCACGGCAAAACGGTCCGAGCCAATTCTGGCGACCAAATTGACATCGCCTGCGATGCCTGTGATCCACTGCCCCACTTGACGCAGCAGCGAATCCCCAGCATTTTGCCCCAGGCTGTCGTTAATGTTCTTGAAGCGCTCAATGTCAACCAATTGCACTGCAACTTGGTGCCCATCGCTGGCCGCGCTGCGCATGTATTGGGCAACCCGTTCTAAAAATAGCGTGCGGTTGGCCAGCCCTGTCAGAACATCGTAATACGCTAGGTAGTCCAGCCTGTCCTCCTTGGCAATGTGATCCAGCGCAAAGCCGATGTCATTGGTCAACTCCATCAACAGCTTCAACTCGTCCTCATGGAAAAAGTCCACCTCTCGCGCATACAACGCCAGCACGCCCACGCCCTCGCCGCTGACCGCGATTGGCACCATGGCCATGGCGCGGATGCCCGCTTCAAGGTGCCGTTTGGCGTAGATGGCCGAGGGGTCGGCCTTCAGGTCGTTATTGATGATGGCCCGCTTTTCGCTCACGGCACGCTCGGCCATGGTTTGGCCCTGTGCGGGGCCAAAAGGCCTGGGTTCGTCGGACGCGAAGCGTTCCTTCAGGCCTTGAAGGATGTCCGCAGGCATGCCGACCGATGCAACCGGTACGATCTTCATCAGGTTGCGGTCCACCATCGCAATCATGGCCATCGGGAAGCCGCCGGTACTGACGGCGATCTGGCAGGCCGTGTCAAACAGTTCGTCCCGCGTATGTACTCGCACGATCAGCGTGTTGATGCCGCTGAGCATGGCATACACACGGTTGAGGTAAGTGATCCGGTTTTGCGCCTTTTTGGCTTGCGTGATGTCACGCACCAGGGTGACGATCATCCACTGCTCGCCCATCTGCACCGGGTGGCGACGCAGTTCGAGCCAGGCGGGCGGGCCATTGGGCCGTGGTCGCAGCATTTCCAGCGGCTCAGCGGGCCGGCCACTGGCGATGATGGCATCGTAGGTCTGTTCCAGATCCGCTTTCGACAGAGCCAGGGCAGCCGTCGGACCGCGCTCAATCAGCTGCTCACGCGTCAAGCCCTGCATGCGGCAGCCGGCATCATTCACATGGATGATTTTCATGCTGGTGCGGTCCACCAGGTAAATGGCATCGGCGGTGGCATCCAGCGCTTTAAGGATGACCGCCTGAAGCGAGGCCTGGCTCATGTCAACAGGCGCTGTCACAGACAAGGGGGTCGGCCTCATTCGCTGGATGCCTCCAGGCCTCGGGTCTGCATCACAAGCTTGGTCGTGGTTTTCATTGTTCCTCCCTCGGAAAGCGTCGCATGATCCATGGGTGCGTGATCCGCTGACCTTTACCTGCAAGGAATTATCTATCGGTCTGCCTGCAGCGTGTGTGCGCTGGCGCACATACGCTGTAGGCAGGTACGGGATCAGGGTGCGAGCCACACTGAATCGACGCTGCGTAGAATCGTGAGCGAACCGTCATTTTTTTAAGGAACTGGATCAATGAACAAAATCTATCCCAGTGCGGCCAAAGCGCTTGAAGGCATCGTCAAAGATGGCCAACTGCTCGGCGTAGGCGGCTTTGGCCTGTGCGGCATCCCGGAGGCGCTGATTGAAGCGGTCAAAGCCA
>JANNFW010000054.1:0-7605 GCA_031380235.1 Rhodoferax sp.
TGGATTGGCCACGGCTGCCACGTCCGCTCGGGTGCGCGCGTTACGCGCAGCGTGCTGTTTGAATACACCCGGATCGCGGCTGACATGAATTTCAGCGAGATGATTGTCTCGCCCAGTTACTGCGTTGACCGCTATGGCGAAACCATGTACCGAGGCGACGAAACGTCGCAATTGCGCTGGGGCGACGCAAGGGCCTGATCAGTAAGCCGGCCAAAACCGCCTTTTTTCATTGACTCATCGCATAATCGTATCCATGTTGTTACAACCCATCGTCCTGTCTGGCGGCTCTGGTACCCGTCTGTGGCCGCTTTCCCGTGAGAAATACCCCAAGCAGTTGCTACCGCTGATTGGCAATGATTCCCTGCTTCAGGCCACACTGCTTCGCGTGGACGGCACACCCGGCGTTGACTTGGCTCCACCCATGGTGGTGAGCAACGAAGACTATCGCTTTGTCATTGCTGAGCAACTTCGAACGATGGGTAAACCCGGCTCCATCGTGCTCGAACCCAAAGGACGAAATACTGCGCCAGCGCTAACTATTGCTGCTTTAGCCGCGACCAGGGACAACAGCGACCCGGTTTTGCTGGTCATGCCTGCCGATCATGTTATGGCTGACAAAGCGGCTTTTCAATCAGCCGTGCGATCAGGTGCGCAACTGGCCTCGAGGGGTGCCATCGTCACCTTTGGTATCACACCCGATGCGCCAGAAACGGGGTACGGTTATATCCAGGCCGGCGCAACTTTTGATGCGGATGCCAAATTGATCGCCCGCTTCGTCGAAAAACCAGACCTTCAAACCGCACAAAGCTATCTGGATGCAGGAACTTACCTTTGGAACAGCGGCATCTTCATGATGAAGGCGTCGGTCTGGCTAAAGGCCATTGCGCACTGTCGGGCGGATATTTCGTCGGCCTGCAAGGCGGCATTTGACAAAGGATCGACCGACGGCGAATTCGTGCGAGTGGATGCAAGCTTATTCTCTCAATGTCCCAGCGACTCGATTGACTACGCCGTGATGGAGAGGTTGGCGGCAGCCTCCACCAGCAACGCTACCCAGCTGCCGCCCGGTGTCGTCATCCCCTTGGCCGCAGGCTGGTCAGACGTGGGCTCCTGGGATGCCCTGTGGCAGGTACTGCCCAAAGACAGTGCAGGCAATGTCCCGCAGGGCGACGTATTGCTGCAAGACTGCCAAAACACGATGGCCGTGTCTGAAGGCCGCCTGGTTGCCTGCGTGGGCTTGACGGATTTGATCGTCGTGGAAACTGCGGATGCCGTGCTGGTCGTGCACAAAAACAAGACGCAGGACGTCAAGAAGATTGTGGACATCCTGAAGGCACGCAACCGCACTGAGGGGCAGATACACCGTAAAGTCTTCCGGCCCTGGGGCTGGTACGACGGAGTTGACGCAGGTGCGCGCTTCCAGGTCAAGCGCATCGTCGTCAAGCCGGCTGGCATTTTGTCGTTACAAATGCACCACCACCGCGCGGAGCACTGGATTGTGGTCAGCGGAACGGCCAAAGTCACACGCGGGGATGAAACGTTTCTGGTATCGGAAAACCAGTCCACCTTCATCCCGCTGGGCACGACTCACCGCCTCGAAAACCCGGGCCGGGTGCCGCTGGAGATGATCGAGGTTCAGTCTGGCTCCTACTTGGGCGAGGACGACATCGTTCGATTTGAGGACGTGTATGGACGCTGATAGTCCAGCCGACCAAGGGATGACATTGTGAAAAATTCAAGCGCCAAAAAATTGCTTCACCAGGGGTTACGACAGGCGTTCTCTTTGTTCCCCCGCCCCGTGCGGTTCAGCATTTACCGCTCATTTGTCGACTGCGACCCGAACCCCGATGCGCGCCTGGTGCTCAAGATCGCCGAGACCAAGGAGGAACTGGAAGCCTGCTTCAAACTGCTGCATGACGCTTATGTGAGCAGCGGCTTCATGCAACCCGCTCAATCAGGCATGCGGGTGACGATTTACCACGCGCTGCCCACCACCACCACACTGTGCGCCAAGTATGACGGCGAGGTGGTTGGCACCATCTCACTCATCCGCGAAAGCGTGTTTGGTTTTCCGCTTCAAGCCATTTTTGACCTGAGCAACGTACGCGCGAAAAAGGGCAAGATCGCTGAAGTCTCGGCGCTCGCTGTGCATCCGAAGTTCAGGAAGACGGGAGGAGCGATCCTGTTCCCGCTGATGAAGTTCATGTACGAATACTGCACCACGTTTTTTGACACGCGCCATCTGGTGATTGCAGTTAACCCCAACCGTATTGAGATGTATGAGTCCCTGCTGTTCTTCCAGCGGCTGACTGAAACGCAGGTTGCCAACTACGATTTTGCCAATGGTGCACCTGCTGTGGGCGCATCGCTGGATCTGCTGGAAGCCAAACTGATCCTGAAAAAAGCATACAACCACAAGAGCAAGCGCAAGAATCTGTACCACTACTTCACCAAGCTCAAACTGCCCAACATTGTGGTTCCGGGTCGACGCTTTTACACCACCAACGACCCGGTGATGACACCTGCCTTGCTGAACTACTTTTTCAACGAAGTCACCCATGTTTTTGACGACTTGGGAGATCGGGAGAAAGCGCTGTTGTACTCAATCTACGATTTGCCCGAGTACCATCAATACCTCCCCATTGGCTTTTCAGAAGAGGATGCCGAATATGCCGCGCGGCAGTCGCAACGCTACTCATTCAAATGCAGCGGGGTGTTCAACTTGGGGCGTGGCGGCGAAGTAGAGACGCACGAACTGACCATGATTGACTGCTCGCAGCATGGCTTCCTGGCCCATTCGGCAACACCGGTGACAACCCAGGTCTGGGGCGATGCGGTGATTCGACTCGGCCCCACCGAGCTTTCGCGCGTTCGGGCGTTGGCGGTGGGTGCCAAAAAAGACGCTGGTTTTTATGGCTTCAAAATGGCAGAGCCTGATTTGATCTGGCGCAAGTTCGTCGCCACCCTGGAGTCTGGCACAACGCACGAGGACATGGCCAACGCGACCCAGTTTCTGAAAGACTGAGCGCAGACCTCAACGCAAATGATCATGATTTCAACGAGACGTGCGCGCCCGCCTGCTGCGGAAATTCACCGGCCCCGTACTTGGCGCACCTGGGTTCGGTGTTTACCGCTTCTTCTGGCCGCGGCTCTGACGGGCATGGGCACTGCCGCAAATGCCGCCGACGAAAAAGCGTCCAAGTTTTATGAGGATGCATTGGTTCGGTTTGAGAAGAAAGACCTCGATGGGGCGATCATCCAGTTGAAGAACGCGCTGCAAATTGACAAGAACATGCTGCCTGTTCAGGTGCTTCTGGGCAAAGCGCTGCTGAAAAACGGCGACGTGATTGGTGCCGAGGTGGCGTTCATCGAAGCTCTACGGCTGGGCGTGAACCGCGCTGAAGTGGTCGTTCCACTGGCTCTGGCGTACAGCGCGCAAGGCAAGCAAAAACTGCTGTTGGAGCAGCAGCAGTTTGCTTTGGCGGGGTTACCCCCCGGCACCCAAGTGCCACTGTTGCTGGTGCGTGCGTCCGCCAGCAGCGACCTGGGCGATATCAGAGGTGCGCTCAAAGCGGTGGACGATGCGCGGGCCATTGACCCCAAATCATCCGCTGTGTGGCTGGCCGAGGTGCCGATTCGGATTCGCGCGGGCCAAATCCGCGAAGCGACCGATGCGGCAGACCGCGGCATGGCCTTGGGGCCAAATTCGACCGATGCCTGGTATCAAAAAGGCTCCGTCATGCACGTTGTGGGTAACCTGCGCGGTGCGTTGGCCGCTTACGACAATGCCCTGAAGGCCGACCCGGCAAATCTGGAAGCCCGGGTATCGCGAGCAGGCATTTACATCGACTTGGGCCAAATCAAGGATGCCGAAAACGATGTCGCAGAGTTGCAGCGCCAATCCGCCAGCGAACCGCGTGCAGCCTACATGCAGGCATTGCTGGCAGAGCGCGCCAACAAGCCCGATGAGGCGAAGGCCGCCCTGAAAGAGGTGACTGCACTAATCGATCCGGTGCCGATGGACTTTATCCGCTACCGCCCTCAACTGCTCATGCTCAACGGCCTGGCGCACTTCGGCCTGAATGAAGGCGAGAAAGCCAAGCAGTACCTGGAGGCTTTCCAGAAGATCCAGGGCAACACGCCCACCGCCAAATTGCTCGCCCAGCTGTACATGCGCGATGGCAACACCGATCGCGCGGTCGAGGTGCTGGACACCTACCTCAAAGCGCAGCCCAACGACGGCCAGGCGCTGACGCTGCTGGCGTCGGCCTTGATGTCAAAGGGCCAAAACGCGCGTGCGATATCGTTGATGCAACGCGCCCTGCAAACCAAAGATGCGCCTGAATTTCGCACGGCGTTGGGCTTGAGCCTGTTGCGCAGCGGCCAAGCGGGTACCGCCACCGCTCAGCTTGAAGCCGCTTTGAAGGCTGACCCCCGCCAAACCCAGGCTGCAACCTCCCTGGTCGCGCTGTACCTGCGCGCAGGGCAGGCACCCAAGGCCGTGGTGGTGGCAGAAAATCTTGTCAAGCAGCAACCCAGCAACGCCGGGTTCTTCAACCTGTTGGGCATGGCCAAGAACGATGCCCGAGACCTCGCCGGTGCCCGAGCGGCCTTCACGGAAGCCGCCCGGCTGGACACCGGCTTTGTCACCCCCAAACTCAACCTGGCCCGCATTGACATTGCCACCAAAGCCTATGACGCTGCTGTGCTCAAGCTCGATGCGATCTTGAAGGTGGACGAAAAGAATGCCGAAGCCATGGTGGAACTGGCCAATGTCGCCGAGCGCAAAGGCCTGCCTGCCGATGCGTTGCGTTGGCTGGAGAAAGCCAGCGACCTGGCGGGCCCCAAAGAGACGCGCTGGGGGTTGGCGCTGTCAGCCTATCACCTGCGCAACGGCCGCGCCGCGCCTGCGCTGGAGGCGGTTAAGAAGGTGTCATCCAAGGCCCCCGAAGACTTGAATGTCCTGCTGGCGTATGCCAAGGCGCAACTGGCGGTGGGCGACAAAGTAGGGATCAAAAGCACGTTGACTACAGCCACGCGCGTAGCCGACTACAACCCGGCACCCCAGGTGCAAATAGCGTTGCTACAACTCGCCGCCAACAACTTGGGCGGTGCCGCCTACAGCCTGGAGAAAGCGCTGTCGAGTCAACCCGACTTCATGCCAGCCATGGCGTTGATGACCGAAGTCGAGCTCAAACAGGGTGACCCTGCCAAAGCCGAGAAACGCGCCAAAGACATTGTGGCGGGCAACCCCAAACTCGCGGTGGGCTACAGCCTGCTGGGCGATGTGGCCATCGCCCGCAGCCTCATGCCAGTGGCGCTGGAAAACTACCGAAAAGCGCACCAGTTGGAGCCTTCGACCGAGACGCTGCTCAGACTGTTTCGCGCGCTCAGCACGCAAGATGGTGGCAAACCTGGGATCGCAGTGGCCGAGCAATGGCTCAAGGCGAACCCCAAAGACGGCGCAACCCGCCGGGCGCTGGCCGACACCTACGCGCGCACAGGCAACTTCAAGCAGGCCAAAACCGCCTATGAGGAGTTTTTGAAACTACAACCCAATGACAGTCCAGCCCTGAATAACCTGGCCAACATCCTGCTGCGCCTCAAAGACCCGGCAGCGGTCAAAGTTGCCGAGCAGGCTGTCGCCCAAAACCCCAACAATGCCAATGCGGTTGACACACTGGGCTGGGCATTGTTTCAAAACGGCCAAGTAGACCGTGCCCTGCAATTGCTGCGCGATGCCCGCCTGCGCGAGCCCACCAACCCCGAAATTCGCTACCACTTGGCGGCGGTTTTGGCAAAAACCGGTCGGCAAAAAGAAGCCCGTGAAGAACTCGAAGCTGCGCTGAAACCAGGCGCGGCATTTGAAGGATCAGCCGATGCTGCGGCATTGCTGAAAACGCTTCAGTAAAGAGACCTTGAAAGGCAGAATTGAGTCCGATCTACTACAAATGTAGTAGAATATAATAAAAATTCGGCAAAATTGACTGTTTTGAGGGCACAGCATCGATTTTATGTACTCCACAGCACTCTAGCTCTGGTACTATGTGCGTAACTAGATATATAATTTATAGCAATTCGAAAGAGTCTATTTTTTGTAATAGTCCCGGTACCAGGCGACAAATCGCCCGATACCCGATTCGATGGTCGTACCCGGCACAAACCCAACCCATTGGTTCAATGCATCGGTGTTCGCATAGGTTTCAGGCACATCACCGTCTTGCAGGGGCAGCAAATTCTTTTGTGCTGTTTTGCCCAGTTCTTTTTCGATGCAGGCAATGAAGTCGAGCAGGGGAACCGGGTTGTTGTTGCCAATATTGAACACGCGATACGGCGCATTGCTGGTCGCAGGATCGGCTTTCACTGCGTCGTAGGCCGCATCCGGCGTTGCGATACGATCCAACACGCGAATCACACCTTCGACGATATCGTCAACAAATGTGAAGTCGCGCCGCATATTGCCGTGGTTGAACACGTCAATCGCGCGCCCTTCCAAAATCGCTTTCGTGAACAAAAACAGGGCCATATCGGGCCGACCCCAAGGGCCGTACACTGTGAAAAAGCGCAGTCCGGTCGTTGGCAACCCGTACAAGTGACTGTAGGTGTGCGCCATCAGCTCATTGGCCTTTTTGGTCGCGGCGTAAAGGCTGACGGGGTGGTCCACGCTGTCATGCTCAGAAAACGGCATTTTGGTGTTTCCGCCGTAGACGCTTGAGCTGGAGGCATAGACCAAATGCTGCACCTTGGCGTGGCGGCAGCCTTCGAGAATGTTGGTAAAGCCAACCACATTGCTTTCAATGTAGGCATGCGGGTTTTGCAGCGAATAGCGCACGCCCGCCTGAGCGGCCAGATGAATGACTCGGTCAAACTTCTCACGGGCAAAAAGACCGGCAACGCCGTCACGATCCGCCACATCGAGCTTCACAAAAGAGAAGTTTTTGCTGGGCGTGAGGCGATTGAGGCGGCTGTGTTTGAGATTGACGTCGTAATAGTCGTTGAGGTTGTCCAGACCCACCACCTCGTCGCCGCGCGCCAAAAGCTTCAGCGCGGTGGTCATACCAATGAAGCCAGCAGCGCCTGTGAGTAGAATTTTCATGGCGCAATTTTGCCACGCAAACTCAAGCGGACGATGACCCTCGCAGCCGTGGCCGAATCAACTTCAACAGCAGCCATTGGAGCGGATTGCTATTGCCAAACGGTCGCCAGGTGTGCTTAAGTTTCTGGTGGTACGCATCAAACTGCATCCCCCAAGGCGCGGCGCGCATGGCGCCACGCCCCAGAACCAACTTCAACACCGAAGTACCCATCACCCCAGCGCATAAGTCACACGCCATGATGGTCGACGGACCCCGTTTCTCCTGGAAGTTAACGGAACCTGCGTCCACCAGGTAATCTCGGTTCAACATGGCAGGTGACAGTCCAGCGATGAAGCGTGCGTATTGCTCGTCTTGCACATGGCCGTCCACCTTGAAGTAGTCTTCAAAACTCATTCCGGTTGGGCTGAAATAGAGAAATGCGACACCCATCCCCAAGGGTGCAGCGGTCAGAGCAGGGATTCCTTTTTCTCTGCATTTGGCAAACACCATACGTCTTGCCGGCAGTACA
>JANNFW010000517.1:0-3361 GCA_031380235.1 Rhodoferax sp.
GTGGCCCAGCCCACGCAAAAGCGCTTTGACACGCTGGTGTGGAATCAACTGCGCGGCTTTGACGCAACCCAGCCGGTGTTTGTGGAGAGCGAGAGCAAAAAGGTGGGGAATGTGGCGGTGCCCACGTCGTTGATCGAATCGTTGCGCGCCAGCCCGTGTTTGAACCTGGTGTTAAGCGACCCTGAGCGCGTGCAACTGTTGCTGGAGGAGTACGACTTCTTCGTGCAAAACGGCGAGCACTTCTGTGAACGGCTGACCGCGCTGAAGGAGTCACGTGGGGCTGCGCAAGTTGCGCAATGGCAGGCCCAGGTGCGCGCGGGGGACATCGAGCCGGTGGTGCAGGAGTTGCTGACGCTGCACTACGACCCGGTTTATTTGCAGTCGATGCGGCGTAACTTCAAAGGCTTTGATGAAACGAAATCACTAGCGCCGAAAGACCGCTCGCCGGGCGCTATGGCCGCGCTAGCGCGTGAAATGCTGGCGACTCTATAAATAGACTGCTGATCACGTCTGCGCTGCCGCATCCGTGCTGGGCGGTTGCGGCTCGCTGCTATCGGTCTCTTGCGGCACATCATCACCCGCGCCCTCACCCACCTTGCGCTCAGCTTTGTGCTTAAGCTTTTCTTCTTTCTTCTTCTTCTTAGCCAGTTCTTTCTGACGTTTTTCGTAGCCGTAATTGGGTGTTGCCAAGGTTAACTTTCAGAGGTGTTTTGCAATGCGATGCAATGCGAATACGGGCACTTTAACAGTTTGCGGCCACGCTCAACCCAACTTCAAGCGCCTGCGTCAAGTCAGCCTGCAAATCCGCCACATCTTCCAGCCCAATCGAGAAGCGCACGATGATGCCGCGCGCCAGGTGCGCGGGCCAGTTGGGGCGGATCATCGCCAGCTCATACGGCACCACCAGGCTGATCGGGCCACCCCAGCTGTAGCCTAGTTTGAAGAGCTTCAACGCATCGCAAAACGCATCGACTTGACGCTGCGAAAACGAGGCGTTGAAGATCACGCTGAACAGCCCCGCCGAGTGGCCAACGCCGCCATCACCACCACACAAAGCCTTCCAATGGGCATGTCCGGGCGAATCAGGCAGCGCGGGGTTGAGCACTTGAGCAAACTCCGCCCGCCCTTGAGCCCACTTCGCCAGTGCGCGCGCCCCCGCGTCGTGCGCACGGTAGCGCAAAAGGATGCTGGGCAGGCCGCGCAGCACGCTCTCAGCATCGTTCGCACCCACGCCCATGCCAAAGCGCATGTGGGTGTCTTTGATGCGTCGGGCCAGCGTTGCATCGCGCGTCATCACGCTGCCCATCAGCACATCGCCGCCGCCGTTGGGGTATTTGGTGAGTGCGTGGATGGAGATATCGACGCCGAGCGAGCTCTCAGAGCCGGGCATCAAATCAAACGGCTTGAACGCGATGCCCGCGCCCCAGGTGTTGTCCAGCGCCACCAGCACGCCCTTTGCCTTGCAGATTCGCACCTGCTCGCACAGGTCAGGGAATTCTAGCGTGATCGAGCCCGCAGCTTCCACCCACACCAGGCGGGTTTGGGGCGAAATCTTGTCCGCCAGATCCTGCGGATTCATCGCGTCGTAAAACCGGTGCGTCACGCCAAACGTGCCCAGTTCCCCTGCTGCGAGCACTTTGCCGGGGTTGTAGGCATTGTCAGGAATCAGCACCTCGTCGCCCGCCTTCAGCACCGCGAACGATGCCACCGTGATCGCCGCCAGCCCACTGGGCACCAGCACGCAATGCAGCCCGCCCTCCAGCGCGCAAAGCCGCTCCTCCAACAAATAGGTGGTCGGCGTACCGTGCAAGCCGTAGGTGTAGCCGGTTTTGTCCTTCCACTCAGTGCTGCGCATCGCCGCCACATTGGGGAAGATCACCGTCGATGCCTTGTGCACCGCAGGCTGCGGCGCGGCAAAACCCTCGGGCGGGGTGTAGGGGTGGTGGATGAGGTGGGTGATGGATGTCATGGCTTGCAAGGGCTTTCAATTTATTGGGATTGCAAATTAATCGCTGCCGCGTACCTGCGCCCGTAAGGCGTTGCGCAAGCGCTCAAGCTTCAGCCGGTCAGGCACATCGGACTCGCGCGAGGTTTTTTTGGTCAGTAGCATGCCATCGACATCCAATGTGACGACAGATACGCCATTGAAATTCACGGTCTGAACATGATGTTGAAGGTTCTCGAATGACTGCCCCGCTGCAACGTAGAGCAAGTCAATGAAAATCTGCCCTTCCAGCGCTGTGGAGTGGCCTTTGTCCATCCACTCGGGTCGCAGTTGTGCCAGCGCTTCGGTATTACCAGGAATGCTGGCGAGCGCCCGTAACAGCCGCACATTGTTGTCCGCGTTGACGGGCAGCAGCAAATCAATGTCCTTGGTGGCGCGGGAGAAACCGTGTACCGCCATGGCGACACCACCGATCAGAGCGTATTGCACACCGTGTGCAGCCAATGCCGCAGCCAGCGAGCTGAGGTCGTCAGGCTCGGGTTCGCGTTGTTTCACGCTGACTGGCTTTCAGAGACATCGAAAAAACCGAGTACTGAATCGCGAAGTCGATTTCTCTGGCTTCATCGAACGCGTTTTTTTCTTCCGGCGTGGGGAAGCTGCGGGCGTTGGGACTGCGCGGCGGCATTTGGGCTCTGAACAGCCCGGAGTGGCGTTGCACCCTCCCCCATTCGCTGGCAAACCAATTGGCACGCTCGGCATCAGGCATGCCCTGCACGCGAAGGGCCTGAGCCAATTCGCGATCTTCTTGCTCTTCTTGCGATTGCAGGGGTAGAAACGTCATGGCCGCATCGTAGCGAAAATCGGAATCAGACGCTCCACTTCTGAATCAACTGCTCAGGCCGCATCGCGTCGTAGCCTTCGAACGGCTGGTGAATCCAAGGGTTGGTAGGTAAAAACTCAACCGAATAATCAGGGGTGAAAGTGGACAGCGCTTTGGTCCAGATCACGGCGCTGCGCAGCTCGGTGATGGGTGCGTAGCTGTTTTTGAGCAGGTCGATCACCGACTTCAGGGTGTGGCCTGAGTCTGCCAAATCGTCCACCAGCAGCACTTTGCCCGCGATTTCGCCTTTGGGCGTGGTGATGTAACGGGCGATATCCAGGTTGCCTTGCTGCTTGCCTGCATCCGAGCGGTACGAGCTGGTGGACATGATGGCCAGGGGTTTGTCAAACACGCGCGAGAGGATGTCGCCCGGGCGCATGCCACCGCGTGCGAGGCACAAAATGGTGTCGAACTGCCAGCCGGATTGATGCACCTTGATGGCGAGCTTTTCAATCAGGTTGTGGTACTCGTCATAGCTCACGTACAGGTGCTTGCCATCTTCTGTTAACATTCAAATGCTCCTATTTTTATAGCTA
>JANNFW010000544.1:0-2720 GCA_031380235.1 Rhodoferax sp.
GCGCCGATCAAGGAGCAGGTGATCCACTTCATCAACAAGAAGATGCCGGGTGGCCTGCCGAAGAAAACGGCGCGCGCGTTGCTCGACATCGAGGACAAGGACTACGTTCCGATCATCCGCGACCCGAAGACGACGACGGGCGAAACCGAAGCGGTGTTCTATTTTCCTGGCTGCGGCTCGGAGCGTCTGTTCAGCCAGGTGGGCCTGGCCACCCAAGCCATGCTCTGGCACGCGGGTGTGCAAACGGTGTTGCCGCCCGGCTATTTGTGCTGCGGCTACCCGCAGCGCGGCAGCGGCCAGTTTGACAAGGCCGAAAAGATCATCACCGACAACCGCGTGCTGTTCCACCGCGTCGCCAACACGCTGAACTATTTGGACATCAAAACCGTGGTGGTGAGCTGCGGCACCTGCTACGACCAATTGCAGGGCTACGAATTTGACAAAATCTTCCCCGGCTGCCGCATCATCGACATCCACGAGTATCTGCTGGAGAAAAACATCACCCTGAATATGTCGGGGACAGGCGATGGCGCAGGCTACCTGTACCACGACCCCTGCCACAGCCCCATGAAGCTGCAAGACCCGATGAAAACCGTCAAGGCGCTGGTGGGCAACAACGTGTTGAAGAACGACCGCTGCTGCGGTGAATCTGGCACGTTGGGCGTGACACGGCCCGACATTGCCACCCAAATCCGCTTTCGCAAAGAAGAAGAGCTGCGCAAAGGCGAGACTGATTTGCGCGCCCTGGCCAAGCTGCCCGAAAAGGCGAACGTCAAAATCCTCACCAGTTGCCCCAGCTGCCTGCAAGGCCTGACGCGCTATGGCAACGATCTGCAAAACGGCCTGCTGGAAGCCGACTACATCGTTGTTGAAATGGCGAATCAAATTTTGGGCGATGACTGGATGCCCAAGTACGTGGCCGCAGCGAATTCGGGCGGGATTGAGCGCGTGCTGGTTTAGTCTGCTAGATCAGCATATTGAATCAGTTTGCTATATAATATATAGCTGTTTATGCAATATATACGAGAGCTAGAGGCCGAAATAGCTTTTAATTTGGCCAATTCTGCTAATTTTTGAACATAAATTAACTCACAGGTTAATTTTAGGCGATTTGATCACGAATCTGCGAGTTGGGGCGAGCTGTGCGAGGAAGTCATCTCATTCGCCGATCACATCAACCATCACCGCGGCAGCGTTTGCTCGGTGTTGTGGGTCACTGTTTGAGCGGTGCCTTCCACGACGCGCGAAGTGATGCCACAGTGGTGCTGTTGCGACACCCCAACGCCCCGTTCCGTGAACTAATGCCGCAATCCAGCGCCATTCCCTAGACGCACCTCCCTAGTTCAATACGTTTGGTTACCGCAAACGTGCCCTCTCCCTAAAATTCGTTCTGATCAAAACGACAAGCGGCAACAGGGGAGGCCACGATGCTATTCACGCGAAACGCCACGCGGCGCAGCGACGCCCAAAAGAGCTCTCGACAGGGCCCTAAAACCCCTGCAAAACTTGACCCAAAGCACGTGATCTGGGCACTCGGCAGCATCTGCGCCTTGCACCAGCGAGCCTTTTCGCCCGACATGCTGGCGCAGGAGTTTCCGCCCGAGATTGACGGTGCGGGCAGCCAGCCTTCCCATTACACCGAGTCGACTCTGCTGCACGCCGCCCACCGGCTGGGCTTTCGTGTCAAATCGATTGCGTTGACGGCCAAAGACTGCGCGAATCTTCCTTTACCGCTGTTGGTTCAAATTACCCCGCGCGAAGGCGATGCCGCCGATGCCGCGAGTCTTGCCCTCGTCACCGCCGCAGATGCTCAGGCCATCGTCCTGTTTTACCCCGGCAGCACCGAGCCGCAAACTCTGAGCCATGCTGAGTTTGATGCCCAGCTCGACATTCCGTCAGGCGCGCGTGCATGGCTGTTCGCCCCTGAGCCGCAAGCCCCGAGCGATGATGCGGCCATTTCGACAACTGCTGCGGGCGACGCTAACCCTGCCACTGGAATTGCTGGCGTTAGCCAAACCTTCAACTTTCGCTGGTTCGTGCCCGAGTTGCTCAAGCACAAAACAGTTTGGCGTGATGTGCTGCTGGCCTCGCTGGCATTGCAAATCGTCACCCTGGCCACGCCTTTGTTCACCCAAGCCATCATCGACAAAGTGGTTGTACACCGCACCCAAAGTACGCTCATAACCATTGGCATCGCCATGGGCCTGCTCACGCTGTTCAGTTCGCTGCTGGGTTGGGGCCGCCAGTACCTGGTGCTGCACACCGGCAACCGGGTTGATGCCGTGCTGGGCGCTGCGGTATGGAACCACCTGCTCAAGCTGCCGCTGCGCTACTTTGAGCGTCGCTCCACCGGCGTGGTGGCCGCGCGCCTGAATGCGGTGGAGAACATCCGAGAATTTATCTCGGGTGCCGCCGTGTCATTGGTGCTGGACTTGCCGTTCCTCCTCATTTGCCTGGGCGTCATGCTCTGGTACAGCGTGCTTTTGAGCGCCATTGCGGTCGGCATCTTGAGCGTGATCGCCATCGCCAGCCTCGTCATGGCGCCCATCTTCCAGCGCCAGCTCAACGATCAGTTTTTGCTCGGCGCGCGCAACCAAGCCTTCGTCACCGAGCACATCGCCGGGTTTGAGACCGTCAAAACCTTGCAGATGGAACCCCAGTTGCGCCAGCGTTACAGCGGCTACCTGGCCAGTTTGCTCGCCAGCGCCTTTCAAACCAAG
>JANNFW010000545.1:0-6399 GCA_031380235.1 Rhodoferax sp.
AATGAACTCGCAGGTTCATTTTTCTCTGAATCCGCTATTTAAGCACGCCAAACACCTTCTTCAGTATCGCGCTGCCCGTACCAATGGGGTCTTGGCGGATTTTTTTCTCTTCCTCACCAATCATGAAGTACAGGCCGTCCAACGACTTGCCCGTCACATACTGCTGGATATTGGCATCGTCCTTGTTCATCAGGCCCATGCCAGCGGCCTTACCCGCGATGTCGTTGTATTGATTCGCCAGACCCACTTTTTCGGTGGCTTTGGTGACAATCGGCAAAAATTTGGTGCCCAGCGGCGCGCGGGTTTTTTCGGCAAAAAAGCCGGTGACGGAGGTGTCGCCGCCGCCCAGAATCTTCTTGGCATCGTCCACGCTCATGCTTTTCACGGCACCCACCAGCAGGTCACGCGCTTGCGGCACGGCGCTCTCTGCCGCGCGGTTCATCGATGTGATCAACTCGTCAATGCGACCGCCTTGGCCGAGGGTGCGCAGTAAGTTGGCCGCACTTTCCAGAAAACCGGGCAGCGGAATGCGAACTTTGTCATTCAGCAGGAATCCATCTGTTTTGCCCAATGCGCCGATCGCGGCCAGCGCGCCCTTCTCCAATGCTGTTTTCAGGCCCTTAGACGCTTCAGCATTGGTCAGGTCGCCCAGAGACAAGGCCAGCGCGTGCTGGTGAGTCAGGCCGATCAGCGTTGCCAAGGCTGGAATTGAAACCGAATTAAACTGCCTTCGATCCATGAAAGTACTCCAGTGAAGAACAAGTTATTGCCGCCCATCATTGCAACGGCCCTGGTGGCGATTGGGATGACCGTCTATTTGAACACGGGCACTCGTGCCGCGCCGCCATCCACCTTTGTGCTGTTGGACGGCTCGAAGATGACGACGGAAAACTTGAAGGGCCGCGTGACCCTGGTCAACTTTTGGGCCACGAGTTGCGTCACCTGTGTGGCTGAAATGCCCAAAATCATCGCCACCCACAACAAGTACAAAGCCCAGGGTTTTGACACGATTGCGGTTGCGATGAGTTACGACCCACCGAGCTACGTCGTCAATTTTGTGCAGACCCGTCAATTACCCTTTGCGGTGGCCATCGACAACACAGGCAGCGTCGCCAAAGCGTGGGGCGACGTGAAGCTCACGCCGACCACGTACTTGGTCAACAAGCAGGGCGAGATCGTGAAGCGCTATCTGGGTGAGCCCGATTTTGCCGAAGTGCACCGCTTGATTGAAAGCTTGCTGGCAAGTGGGTAAACGCCGTAGAAATTGACGAGAAGCGGCCAAAAGCTGCTTTTGGGCGGTAAATGCCGTGAAGTTGTGGCAACAGTGTGTCGGTTAGAACCTGTTGCCACAGGCATCGGATGGCGAGTCAAAGAGTCCGTTACTCTTTGCGGAACGCGTCGTGGCAGGCCTTGCAGCTGCCACCGGTTGCGCCTACTGCTGCTTTGATCGCGTCCAAGTTGCCAGTGCGCGCGGCGGCTGCCAGTTTCACCATCTCAGCTTGCATCTTGTCTCCAGCTTCCTTGAATTTGGCGTTATCAGTCCAGATCTCAGGTTTAGCGCGCGTAGTAGCGCCCTTGTCGGTGCCTTCTCCAAAACCCGCCCAAGGCAACTTGGACATGGATTCTGCAATGGTCGCGTTGTCTGCTGCCACCTTGGCATCAAACGGAATCCTGCCGGCTGCCATGCCCGCTACGCGACCAAAATGGGTTCCCATCACGGACAGTGCCGACTGACGGTATTTGATCGCGTCTTCGGGCTTGGCGAATTGCGCTGAAGCAGGCATTGACAGGCAAAGGGTGGCTGCGCAGAGGGCCAGAGATGAAAGAGCTTTCATAGTGTTCCTGAGTTTGGTTAAAAGTGGCTTGGACAAGGATCAGAAATGCAAAATCTGCAAGATAGAGTTTAGGATACACGCAGAAGTTCTGGGGAATTTGCGATATCAGGGTAAGCGCTAGGTCAGGACCTAGGTGAAGCCGTGCGGAACCAAGTGATGATGACCTGCTCAGATGAACGCCAGCCAATTTTGAAGGAAATCGATGAATCACACCATCCGGGTCTGGGATCTGCCCACCCGTATTTTTCACTGGGCGCTGGTCGTCTGCATCATTGCCCTGGTAACCACTGGCTTGCTGGGCGGCAACGCGATGCTTTGGCATATGCGTTTCGGTTTTACCGTGCTGAGTCTGCTGCTGTTTCGGGTGGTGTGGGGATTGATTGGCGGACGCTGGTCCCGATTCGTGTCGTTCATCTACGCGCCAAGCACGGTGTTGGCTTATCTGAAAGGAGCTGGCAAGCCCGAACATTCGGTAGGCCATAACCCGTTGGGAGCGGGTTCCGTTTTCGCCATGCTGCTGTTCTTGTTGGCCCAGGTCGGCTCGGGACTGGTCAGCGATGACGACATCGCAACCTCGGGGCCATTGTCAAAATTTGTGTCTAACGCCGTCGTGAGTGCGGCGACGTCGTATCATAAAAATGTAGGTAAGTATGTGCTGCTCGCTTTGGTGATCCTGCACATCGCTGCCATCGTTTTTTACCTGATGAAGAAGAGAGAAAACTTGATTGCACCCATGATTCATGGCGACAAGGCGCTTGAGCATAAGCTGCCTGCTTCCAGAGATGATGCCGGTAGCCGTACGCTCGCTGCTGTGATCTTTGCAGCGTGCGCAGGCTTGGTTGCGACGGGCGTCAAGCTGGCGGGATGAGCCAACCCACAACGCCATGATTCGCCGGACTGGCGCCGCGCCGCTTTACCCAGCACAAGGCCCGCAGATTGATATCAGCGTCGCTGTAGACCCTGATGACATGTCGACTGTGCGCAGTCTCTTTCGGGAGTATGCGGGCGCTTTGGGCGTTGACTTGTGCTTTCAGAATTTCGAGGCGGAACTTGCCGAATTGCCCGGCTGCTACGGCGCTCCAAGAGGTGCTCTGCTGATCGCAAAGGTGAATGGCGAGCTTGCAGGCTGCTGCGCATTAAGGCCGCTGGATGCTGCCGACTATCCCGATGCCTCAGAAATGAAGCGGCTGTTTATCCGCCTGGGTTTTCGGGGCTTGGGTCTGGGTCGTCAGTTGGTGGAGGCTAGCTTGGATTTTGCGCGCCAGACAGGCTACGCCTGCGTATTGCTCGATACATTAAGTGACATGGAGGCCGCCCGCGCACTTTATGAAGACTTGGGTTTTGAAGAAATTCCGCCCTACTATCACAACCCGATAGCGGGCGCTCACTACCTGAAGGTGCAACTCTGACAGCGGCCAAAGTTGCATTCCGGCAACAATCTGCCTTTAAGCTTTAGCTTGGGCGAGAAGCGTTCCAGCGTCGCTCACTTCGAACTTGCCAGGGCCTTCGACGTTCAACGATGCCACCTTGCCGTCTTTGATCAACATCGAGTAACGGTTGCTGCGCAGGCCCATGCCGCGCGAAGTCAAGTCCAGCGTCAAGCCAGTGGCTTGCGCGAAAGCGGCACTGCCGTCGGCCATCATCCGCACTTTACCGTCAGATTTTTGATCGCGCGCCCACGCACCCATGACAAACGCGTCATTCACGCTCACGCACCAAATTTCGTCCACGCCAGCCGCTTTGAAGTCGTTGAAATGCTCAACATAACCCGGCACATGCTTGGCTGAGCAAGTTGGTGTGAAGGCACCGGGCAGTGCGAACAAGGCAATCGTCTTGCCAGCGGTGGCCTTCACGACGTCCACTGCATTGGGGCCAATGCTACAACCGTTACCTTCGACTTCCGAGAACTCCATCAGCGTGGCTGCGGGAACGGTGTCACCAACTTTAATCATTGAATACTCCTAGTTTGAACGAAACAACCGACTGGCGCAGGTTTTGAGACTGATGCCAGAAGGTTGCGAAAGAAATGAAAACGGCCCACATTGTGAGCCGATTTTCAGAAAGATGCTGGTGACGCCTTTCAGAGCGGTGTACCAGTCGAGGTGCGGGTTTTAGACCGCAGCGGCCTTTTGAACCAGTTTGGTTGCGACCCAGTTTTTGGTTTTGGAGATCGGGCGGCTTTCGACGATCTCAATCATGTCACCCATTTTGTACTCGCCCTTTTCATCGTGGGCGTGGTACTTGCTGGATTTGCCGACAATCTTGCCGTAGAGCTCATGCTTGACGCGGCGCTCGATCAGCACGGTTACGGTTTTGGCACGCTTGTCGCTCACTACCTTGCCAACCAAGGTGCGTTTGAGGGATTTTTTAGCTTCCGTCATAGGGGCTCCTTATTTAGTTGCAACGACAGGCGCTGCTTTTTGCTTTTCGACAAGAATGGTCTTGGCGCGAGCAATGTCACGGCGCGCAGAACGCAGCGTGGCGGTGTTGCCGAGTTGTTGGGTGGCTTTTTGCATGCGCAGGCCAAAGTGGGCTTTTTGCAGCGCTTTGACTTCGGTTTGCAGACCAGCCACATCTTTTTGGCGCAGTTCAGTAGTTTTCATATCACTTGCTCCTGAATTATTGGCCAATCATGCGGGCGACAAAGGTGGTGCGCAAAGGCAGTTTGGCGGCTGCCAAACGAAACGCTTCACGAGCCAACTCTTCGGTCACGCCAACAATCTCAAATACGATCTTGCCAGGCTGAATTTCAGCCACGTAGTACTCAGGGTTACCTTTACCGTTACCCATGCGCACCTCAGCGGGCTTTTGGGAGATCGGCTTGTCAGGGAACACGCGAATCCAGATGCGACCGCCACGCTTGACGTGACGGGAAATCGCACGCCGTGCGGCTTCAATCTGGCGGGCCGTCAAACGGCCACGATCGGTGCACTTCAGGCCAAAATCACCAAACGCGACCGAGCTGCCCCGGGTTGCGATGCCAGTGTTACGGCCTTTTTGCTCTTTGCGATATTTTCGACGAGCGGGTTGCAACATAAATTATTCTCCTTTGCCGTCAGCAGCCGTTACGGCTCCTGGCGCGGCGACTTTGCGGACGCGCTTAACGGCTGGTTTGGTTGCATCGGTGCCTGTTGGGGCACCGCCGATGGCTTCAGCGGGCTTGTCGCTGCCATCCGCCGGGGCTACATTGCTTCCGACTGGGCGGCGTACTGCGGTGCGCGCTGGCGGACGATCACCTGCCGGGCGAGCGCCAGGGCGATCACCACGGTCGTCGCGGCGGGGGCCACGTGGACGGCGATCATCTTCAGCGCGGGGCTCCACGGCGGCTGGTAGGTCATTACGACCCAACGTGTCGCCTTTGTAGACCCACACCTTGACGCCGATGACGCCGTAAGTGGTTTTGGCTTCCGACGTGCCGTAGTCAATGTCCGCACGCAGGGTGTGAAGTGGCACGCGACCTTCGCGATACCATTCGCAACGGGCGATCTCAATGCCATTCAACCGGCCAGACGACATGATCTTGATGCCCAGGGCACCCAGACGCATGGCGTTTTGCATGGCGCGCTTCATCGCGCGACGGAACATGATGCGTTTTTCGAGCTGCTGGGTGATCGAGTCGGCAATCAGTTTTGCATCGATTTCTGGCTTGCGCACTTCTTCGATGTTGACTGCAACCGGCACGCCGAGCTGTTTGCCCAGGTCACGCTTCAAGTTCTCGATGTCTTCGCCTTTTTTGCCGATCACAACGCCTGGACGGGCCGAGAAAATCGTGATGCGGGCATTTTTGGCAGGACGCTCGATCAGAATGCGTGACACCGAAGCGTTTTTAAGCTTCTTTTTCAGGTATTCACGTACCTTGATGTCTTCTGCAAGCATGCCGGCGAAGTCTTTGTCATTGGCATACCAGCGAGAGGACCAGTTGCGGCTGATCGACAGGCGAAAGCCGGTTGGATGGATTTTTTGTCCCATATCTTTCTGGCCTCTTTCAGTTGCCAACCGTCACGTACACATGGCACGTGGGTTTTCTGATCTGATTACCACGGCCTTTTGCGCGGGCTGTGAAGCGCTTGAGTGAGGCACCTTGCTCGACGTAGATGGTTTTCACCTTCAGCTCGTCGATGTCGGCACCGTCGTTGTGCTCAGCGTTGGCGATGGCAGACTCCAGAACCTTCTTGATGATCACAGCAGCTTTTTTCTGCGTGAACTGCAAGATGTTCAGGGCTTGATCAACCTTTTTGCCGCGAATCAAATCCGCGACCAAACGGCCCTTGTCAAACGACAGGCGTACACCGCGAAGGGTTGCTTTAGTTTCCATGATCAACCTTCCTTACTTCTTGACGACTTTTTTGTCGGCAGGGTGACCTTTGAAAGTCCGGGTGAGTGCGAACTCGCCCAACTTGTGGCCAACCATTTGATCGGTGATGTAGACCGGCACGTGCTGCTTGCCGTTGTGCACCGCGATGGTCAAGCCGATGAACTCGGGCAGGATCATGGAGCGGCGCGACCAGGTCTTGATCGGTTTTTTGTCTTTGTTGGTGACGGCCTTGTCGGCTTTGGCCACCAG
>JANNFW010000549.1:0-2433 GCA_031380235.1 Rhodoferax sp.
CTGTCGGCGGTCAGCCAGCCGCGCCGCTTCCAGCTGTGGATCCATTCGGAGATGCCCTTCTGCACGTACTGCGAGTCCGTGTACACGCGCGCCTCGGTGCCAGGCTTGATAGAAACTGATTGTGTGCCTTGAAAATGACAAATTTGTGACGCGATCAAGTCCAGCTCAAGTCAAACCGACGCCGCGACAGAGATCAACGCACTGACTGGGGTGCGCGCAGCCTGCGTCGTTCGTGCAGGCTCGTTCCCATGCCAGTGAATCAACTCCAGCCGACCATCAAAGTGCTCAACCAATGCCGTGCAGCTTTCAACCCAGTCGCCATCGTTGCAGTACAGCACACCCTCAATCACGCGGATTTCAGCTCGGTGGATGTGGCCACAAACAACGCCGTGGTGCCCCTTGCGCTTGGCCTCCTGTGCGACGGCCACCTCAAAGTCCATCACATAGTTCAACGCCGACTTGACCTTGTGTTTGAGGTAAGCAGACAGTGACCAGTACGGCAAACCCATGCGCGTGCGCAAGCGGTTCAAATGCCGGTTGAGCTTGAGCGTGAACTCGTACAGCGAATCACCCACGTAGGCCAACCATTTGGCGCATTGAATCACGCCATCAAAATAGTCACCGTGCGTCACCCAAATGCTGCGGCCATCGGCGGTGAGATGCACCGCCTCCTCCATCACCTCAATGCCGCCAAACTGCTGCCCTGCAAATGCACGGGCAAATTCATCGTGGTTGCCCGGTACGAAAATGGTTTTGCAACCTTTGCGCGCCCGTTTGAGCAGCTTTTGAATCACGTCGTTGTGCGATTGCGGCCAATACCAGCGCTTGCGCAATTGCCATCCATCAATGATGTCACCCACTAGGTACAGGTAGTCACTGGGATGCTGCTTCAAAAAGGCCAGTAGTGCCTCTGCCTGACAACCCGGTGTACCCAAATGCAGGTCGGAAATGAAGACGGTTCGCACCGGTCGCAGTGGCTGTACTGGCAAGTCTGGCAGCTCGGCTTCCTGACCTTGCGACACGTCGCCCGCGACGCGGCAGAGTCGGCCCGCCAGGGAGGAGTCGAAAACGGCTCGCATCACGCCCCCAAGAAGTGCTTTCGGTACCTGGCGGGCAACTCATTGATGCACATCATCATGGGCACGTCTGCCGTATTGAAGTCCGGGTCCCAGGCGGGAGCACCCAGCACTTTGGCACCCAGGCGCAAGTAGCCTTTGATGAGTGCAGGTGGCTCGACATCCAGCGTACTGTTGAACTCTTCAATGGGTAAGGGCAGGCGCGGCACCACTTGGTCTGACAGCGGTGCCAGGTGCTGCTGACTGATCTTGTGCCAGATGCTGGAGGCCACATCGCCACTCACCACGCCGTTGTGCAGCATGGGGATGCTAGCGCAGCCAATCATGGTGTCCAGCTTGTTGCGCACCATGAACTCGGCCAACGCGCCCCACAACGCCATGATGACCGCCCCCTGGCGATAGTCTTTGTGCACGCAACTGCGGCCCAGCTCTACCATCCGCTCGCGCCGCACTTGCAGGCGATCCAGGTTGAACTCAGTGTCTGTGTACGTCCCACCGGCGCGTTTTGCTTGAGCCGGGGTCAGCACGCGGTAGGTGCCCACAACCTCGCGGGTTGCGACATCACGCACCAGCAAGTGCTCACAATAGTTGTCGAACCGATCTACATCGTGGCCGGGAGATGTCGTATCCAGACGCGCGCCCATCTCTTTCGCAAAAACAGCGAAGCGCAGGCGCTGAGCCTGGCGAACTTCATCACTGGTTTTGGCCCAGGACACGGCGAGCCTTAAGCGCCCCCGCACCTCCGACGGCACCTGGTTCTGCGCTTCACTCAACGCGTCAGGCAATGCAGTCGGCACGACAACGGGTGCAAGCGTTGGTGAGGGCATCAATCCAACGACTTTGCGCTTTTCGAGGGTACTGCGGCGCAATGCAAGGCCGCGCAGCATACTGGGCCAGGAGACTATCGACAAAGGGCTGGTGGGCATTGGCAGGTCTCTCATGTTTTGCTCCTTCATAAAGTCATCGATACAAATATTTCAAAAGATGATTCGAAAAAAAGCCCCGCGTCGGCGAGGCTGTAAATCACCCAACAAATTCGTTTCAACCTCGCTGCGGGGCCAAGGTCTTGGCGTACAGGGCAGCGCCTGCCAAGTCTTTGAGCGTGACAGTCATCGCACGTGTTTTCGCGTCGATATCCACCTGTCCGAAAAACTGCATTCCATTGGTGGGCGGTGCGTTGACTTCGGTGGGCGCTTTTTGGTACATCACCTGCATGCCAAACGTGGCATCGGTCTTGTTCGGGCCAAAGCCACCGGCGTTAAGAGGGCCGGACACGAATTCCCAAAACGGTGAAAAGTCACCCATCTTGGCCTTGGCTGGGTCGAAGTAATGCGCTGCCGTGTAGTGGACATCGGCG
>JANNFW010000562.1:0-7350 GCA_031380235.1 Rhodoferax sp.
CCATTCTTCAAACTACTGCGTCGTTGTATGGCAATTACCAGCTGCGCCGCGTTTACTACTCGGCCTTCAGCCCGATCCCCGATGCATCCGCCAAGCTGCCGCTGCGCCAGCCTCCACTTGTACGCGAACATCGTCTGTACCAGGCCGATTGGCTGATTCGCTTTTATGGCTTTGCCCATGATGAGATCGTGCCCGACGCGGTTGATGTAGATGGCAATGGCACTGAGCGTGGCACGGGCATGCTCGATTTGGACATCGACCCCAAGCTGGCTTGGGCATTGGCCAACCGGGCGCAGTTTCCGGTGGATGTGAACCGAGCACCGCGCGAAATGCTGCTGCGGGTGCCGGGGCTGGGGGTCAAAGCGGTGACCCGCATCCTCCAAGCGCGCAGGGTGCGGCGGGTGCGGGCGGACGATCTGCTGCGTTTGCACGTGCCGCTCAAGAAAGTGATGCCTTTTGTGCTGCTGGCTGATCATCATCCCGGTGCGGCGCTCGATGCTCAGAATTTGAGAGCTAGCCTTGCGCCTGCGCCTGCGCAAGGCGATCTGTTTGCTCAGGCGGCCTGATGCGCAACATCAGCTTAAGTGGCCCCGTTGACCTGGCGGGTTTTCGTCGAGCTGCGCGAGGGCTGCTAATGGCCCAAGTCCCGCCAGAGCAGATCAGTTGGCACAGTAGCACCGACGCCACTCAGGACCTCTTTTCGTCCGATGACGCGATGCAGTTCGAGCCACCACCACCCGCGGGCGAAACCGCCCCTGCCGTTCGCGTCCCGCCGGAGTTTGCAAGCCTGTGCGCCAGCGTGATTCTGCACCGTGATCCGAATCGCTTTGGTTTGCTTTATCGCCTGTTGTGGCGCTTGAAGACCGAGCCCGGCTTACGCCACGACCCGCTTGATGCCGACTGGCTGCAAGCCCATCGCATGGCGCAGGCGGTGCGGCGCGACGTGCACAAGATGAAGGCTTTTGTGCGGTTTCGAGAGGTGGCCGAGCCGGGTAGCGTCGGCGAACCACTTCACATCGCTTGGTTTGAACCGGAACATCACACGCTGGGAGCCACTGCGCCTTTTTTCGTGCGGCGCTTCACGCAGATGCGTTGGGCTATCTTGACACCTGAATGCAGCGCTGCGTGGGACGGTCAAGCCTTGACGCTCGGCCCGGGTGCCAAGAAGCAAGACATGCCACCGGCAGACGCAGGCGAGGCGCTGTGGCTCACCTACTACCAAAACATCTTTAACCCCGCGCGGCTCAAGCTCAAGATGATGCAAAAAGAAATGCCCAAACGCTATTGGAAGAATTTGCCAGAGGCGCAATTCATCACCGAGCTGGCCGCAGGGGCCACCGAGCGCCGCACGCGAATGGTTGACACCGCACCCAGCGTGCCCAGGCGGCGCATCCCAGCCTACACCCAGCCCAGTCGTAGCGAAAACTAGCCGCTTGTTTTGGCAGCCATCAGAACCAGGGCGCCCCACAAGACGCCAGCACCGATTGCCAGCAACAGCAGTGCTGACACCACACCCGCGAGGGTGGATGGCGGCACTCCGGCATCGTCCAAAAGAATGTTTTCGGCGCTGCCCGTGGTGGCGTTAACGCTCAGCGCGTCCATACCGTCGACATGCGGCACGATGGCTTGGCGTGTTGCTGACCATGGCCCGGCGACGGATGCGGTGGCGCCTACCGCGAGCACGGTTTCTTCCAGAATCAGCTTCGCCGCGTCAAGCGCTTGCGCCTTGCTTTGCCAATCGCGACGGTAGGCCGTGTTGTCTTGTGCGAACACAGCGTTGGCTGCCTCAATTGTCGTGCCCAGCGCGCCGACGATGCCCGCTTTTTTCTCAAACTGCGTGCTGGCGATGAAAACCCGGGCGCGCTCGATGTCGCTTTCCAATTCCAGCTCCTGCGGCGAGTCGCTCAACTGCGGCACCGCCATTACGCGCACGCGGGCGGTTGCGGACGCGATGCGAAACGGCAGGCAGGCCGTGCCCCAGTAAACCGGCACTTCCCGCCGATGCTCGCTGGCGCTGGAGGTGACGTAATACATGCGGTAGCTGTAGGCCACGCACGCGGTGCCGCCAATCGGGGAGGTGAGTGGCTCACCCATCGCAGAATCAAGCTGCACGGTGCCGGTGACCAGCAGCGGGCCGTCTTTGTCGGGCAACTGGGGCGTGTCTGCGTTGGCCATCAGTTGAGCGCGGCTGCTCGCGGGGCCACCTTGGCGGGTGTAACCCGTTAGCAGCCCCCAGATCGACGCGACTCCCAAGGTGATGAACAGTGCCGACACCACACCCACCCAGGGCCGCGCGTCGGGTATAAGTCGCGCACCCGTGAAGCGGTCTAACCCATAGGCCACAGCCGCGAATAGAACGAAGTACAGCGCGCAACCACTGGCGCTGCGCCCCAGGCGGTTCTTCAACCTGCCGTTGTCAGCCATCTTCATCTCTTGTTTGCATTGGACATAGTTTTCCAAAATGCTATTAAATAAATAGCTTGTTGTGCACGTTATACGAGAGCTAGAGGTCTATTTTGCTTATAATTTGGTCGATTTTACTCATTTTTTATTGAAAATTAACTCTTAGGTTAATTTTTCTCGCTTTCTGCCATCGAATAAACTTCAAGCATATCAACTCGGACTCTCAATGCAAACTCACGATATCCCTTTCGAGCAAGCACTCGATCATGCGCTGAAATCTCCTGCAAAGTCCGTCCAATGGGCGGGCTTGCGCCACTCAGCAGAGACGACCACCCAGCGCGTGGTTCGCAACGACTTGCCCGAGAAAAACGAAAGCTGCCTGGAAGAAGGTGCGATGTGCGAGGTGCTGGTGGACGGCCACTTTGGGTACGCGGCCACGGCGGACTTGAGTTTGGGTGGCCTGCAGCGCGCGTTTGACCGCGCCATCGCCACCACGCACGCGACCAGCGCGCACAAGGTGCATGCGTTTACGCCCGCGCAACGCCCCAAGGCCGTGGGCCAGTTCAAAAGCGCCCGAGCGCGCAGCCTGGATGCCACCAGCCTGGCCGAAATCACCGACAGTCTGCTCGCCGCCACGCGCGCGATGAACATTTCGCCGCTGCTGGTCAACCGCAGTGCCAGCGCGTTTTTGGTGCAGACGCAAATCAATTTCTATTCAAGTAACGGCTCCCACGTCACCCAGAATTTTGACGTTCTCGATCTGACGCTGTCTGCCACGGCTGCCGAAGGGCTGGAGTCGCAAACCCGCACTTGGTCTAAAACCGGCCAGTTTGGCGGTGAGATTTTCAATGGCGGTACGCTGGCCGCGCACGGCTTGACCACCGCTGAGCAGGCGCTGGAGCTGCTCAAAGCGCCCAACTGCCCCACAGGTCGCATGGACTTGATCTTGATGCCCGATCAAATGATGCTGCAAATCCACGAGTCCATCGGCCACCCGCTGGAGCTGGATCGCATTCTGGGCGACGAGCGCAATTACGCGGGCTGGAGCTTCGTCAAACCCGCTGATTTTGGGCAACTCAAATACGGCTCGGACTTGATGAACATCTCGTTCGACCCGGGCCGCACGAACGAGATGGCCAGCTACGATTTTGACGATGGCGGCCACCGCGCCAGCAAGGAAATGCTGATCGAAGGCGGCGTGCTCAAGCGCGGCTTGGGCTCGCTCGAATCGCAGACGCGCAGCGGCTTGCCGGGTGTGGCCAACTTCAGGTCATCCTCCTGGAACCGCGCGCCGATTGACCGCATGGCCAACATCAATTTGGAGCCTGGCAAATCATCGCTTGACGAATTGATCGGCCAGGTCGAGAACGGCGTGCTAATGAGTTCCAACCGCTCGTGGTCGATTGACGACTACCGCAACAAATTTCAGTTTGGCTGCGAGCGCGGCCAGTTGATTGAAAACGGCAAGCTCACCAGCGTCGTGCGCAACCCGAATTACCGGGGCGTGACGGTTGACTTCTGGAGTCGGTTGGCCGCAGTCGGGCATGAAGACACGGTGCATGGCACCGCCTTTTGTGGCAAGGGCGAGCCCAGTCAGGTGATCCGCGTGGGGCATGCGTCGCCACCGTGTTTGTTCAAAGGCGTGGAAGTGTTTGGAGGTGCCGCATGAACGCCAGAATTTCCATCCAAGACAGCTTACAAAACAAGTTCAGTGCGACGGTTCATTCGCACTTCAACGCGGTGGCCGATGGTGTGCTGGCGAGCTTGCGCGCAGGCGAAGAACTCACCGTCAACCTCAGTGCGGAGGAGACGCTGTTTGTCCGCTTCAACAATAACCGGGTGCGGCAAAACACCGATGTGTCGCAGATGAGTCTCTCGCTGCGATTGCAATCCGCAGGCCGCACCGTTGAGAAATCACGCACGCTCAGCGGTGGCCTGGATGCTGACAACGGAGCTGTCGCACGCCTGATGCAAGCCTGTCGCGACGAGGCTGCTGTCCTGCCCGTAGACCCGAATCAGGTGCCGCTGGCGAACAATGGAACGAGTCGCGATGACTTCACGGGCGCGCTGTTGGCCCCGCAAGATGTCGTGCGCGCCGTGGTCGGCCCCGCAAACGGTTGCGACCTGGCGGGCCTGTACGCAGGCGGTGTATCGATTCGCGCCAACCGCAACTCCAAGGGCCAAAGCCATTGGTTCGCCACCGAGACTTTCTTTCTCGATTACTCGCTGTACAACGGTTCACTCGCCGCCAAAGGCAGCTACGCGGGCAGCCATTGGCTGGAGGCCGAATGGGCGGCCAACCTGGCGCGCACCAAGTCGCTATTGGCACTGTTGGGTCGCCCGCAGCAAAACGTGCAGCCGGGGGCCTATCGAACCTACCTTGCACCGCGTGCTTTTTCTGATTTGATCGGAATGTTGGGCTGGAACGCGCTGTCGGGTGCCGCCTGGAAGCAAGGCCGCAGCCCATTCAAGAAGCTGATGGAAAAAGAGTCGCGCCTGTCAACGATGCTTAACATCGACGAGAACTTTGAGCTCGGCCTCACGCCGCGCTTCAACAGCTTGGGCGAAGTGTCGGCTGAGAAAATGAGCCTGATCGAGCAGGGCGAGCTGAAAAACCTGCTGGTTAGCTCACGCACCGCCAAAGAGTACGCATTGACGGCCAATGGTGCCGCCGACGGCGAGGCCCCGCGCGCCATTGACGTGAAGTGCGGGCAATTGGCGGACGCAGATGTACTCAAGGAAATCGGCACGGGCCTATATCTGTCCAACCTGCACTATTTGAACTGGAGCGACCCCGTCAGTGCCCGCGTCACGGGCATGACGCGCTATGCGTGCTTTTGGGTGGAAGGCGGCGAAATCGCAGGCCCTATCAAAGACCTGCGCTGGGATGAAAGCCTCTACCAGGGTCTGGGCTCCAAACTGATGGCACTGACCACGCATTCGGAGATCGACCCAGCGGTCGACACCTATTTCCAGCGCGCGCTGGGCGGGTCTCGCACGCCGGGGGCGTTGATTGATGGGTTTACGTTCACGCTCTAGTGGCGCGATGCAATGCGGCGTACCTCAAAAAGACATCGCCAATGTGTTAAATTTGTCCTATGTAAGTAGATGCAACGGGCTTAGCATCACGTCTTCAAATGATCTGCGCCGTCAACACCTTGATCGCGCACAAGTTGAGCTTCCAACAAGACGAAACCGATGACCCTGCCGACACCACCCACTGGACTGCTTGACAACACGCAAATCGCGACGCGTGCGCAAGGGCGCTACATTGCGCACGTCGCAGTCGGCTGCAATAACGTGAGTGAGGCGGCGCTGTGGTACGCGCAGGTGCTCGGCGCGCAACCTGTCAGAATTTTGGACGACCGCGTGACCTTCAGCGTTGGTGGTGTTTTGCAACTGGTTTGCCATCTTGAAAAACGCGCCATCGCCAGAAACCCACGCGCCTACCCGCAGCACTTTGGTCTCACTTTTTTGCAGATGGACGACTTCGACCGCCTGGCTGCGCACATCGAAAAACTGGGCATCAAGACGATGGCCGGCCCGACGATGCGGTTCCCCAACACTGACCATGAACATCAGACCTTAATGCTGGCCGATCCGTCGGGCAACGTGGTCGAGTTCAAGTGCTATATCCGCCCTGAGTGCAGCTACTGATTTCAATGAGGCTTCGATCAATAAGGCATCAATCACCATGACCCATAATTTTCTCGACACGCCCAAACGCAGCGTCAAGCCCCGGGACTTTGGCATCAACTCGATGATTGACAACGGCGTGCCCACGCGGTACTTCACCGATGTGGTCGAGAGCAATGCCGACTTGATTGACTTCGTTAAATTCGGCTGGTGCACGGCGCTGGTGACGGGCGATCTGTCAAAAAAGATTGAATGCCTTGTGGCCAACAATGTGGACTACTACTTTGGTGGCACGCTGTTCGAAAAAGCACTTTCGCAAAACAAGCTCGACCCGTTTTACAAATTCCTTAAAAACTTCGAATGCAAGTTCATGGAAGTGTCAGACGGCACCTTGACCATCTCCACCCGAGACAAAGCCAAACACATCGCCGACTTTGCCAAAGAGTTTGTGGTCTTCAGCGAAGTCGGCAAAAAAGACATTGACGAGGCCGACAACATGCCCATCTCACGCTGGATTGACGAGATTCACAATGACTTGGCCGCAGGCGCATCCAAAGTCATTCTGGAGTCGCGCGAATCGGGTAAAAGCGGCATTTGCGACGCTAACGGCAACTTGCGGCCCGACCTGGTCTCCAGCATCACCAAATCGCGTTTTCGCGCGGCCGACGCGCTGTGGGAGGCGCCCAACAAGATGCTGCAAACCAGCCTGATCTCCACCATCGGCCCCAATGTCAACTTGGCCAACATCGCGTTTGGCGACATCGTCGGGCTTGAAACGCTGCGCCTGGGCATTCGCTCCGACACCTTCAACCTGTACAACTCAACCGGCAGCAACTACGCATCGCTGGACACGGGCCGTGCGCCGTTCGATCACCCGGAGCGCCGTGGCGCGTCCGGCTTGGTGACAGACCGCGTTCGACGGGCACGCTAGGCCACGTTGAAGAGCTCGATAGATCCGCCGATGAAGCTGCACATCGCCCAAGGAACCACCACTGCCTATCCTGCTGCTGACATCAACATCGTGATCGATGTCATCCGCGCCTTCACAGTCAGCCACATCGCGTTCATGCGGGGCGTGCGGGAGATATTTTTGGTCAATACGGTTGAAGAGGCCTTCGCGCTCAAGACGCAGCACGCCGGATATCTGCTGGCTGGCGAAATCGGTGCACTGCCGATTGCGGGGTTTGACCTCGACAACTCGCCCCACACCTTCTCCACCGCTGATCTTGACGGCAAATCGCTGGTGCAAAAGACGACCAACGGCGTCAAGGCTACCCTGCTCGCGTTGAGCGCTCCGACAGTCTTCGTCAC
>JANNFW010000574.1:0-1615 GCA_031380235.1 Rhodoferax sp.
GCGCTGTCCACAGCCGCGTGCGCTCTTCGGGCGTGGTGGCAAAGTCAAATGCCTTGCCACCGAATTCGCTGGCAATGTCCTGCACGGTTTCGGCCTGCTCTTTCACGCTGTTGGGGCTGCCGTGAAACTCCATCAGCAGCAGCGGCTCTTCACGCAAACCAAGCTTGGCATAGGTGTTCACCATCTTCACGGTGTTGATGTCAATCAGCTCCACGCGTGCAATCGGGATGCCCATCTGGATGATTTGAATCGTCGTGCGCACCGCTGCTTCGATGCTGGGGAACGAGCAGATTGCCGCTGAAATCGCCTCGGGCAGCGGGTACAGCTTGACGGTGATTTCCGTCAGCACCCCGAGCGTTCCTTCGCTGCCCACCATCAAGCGCGTGAGGTCGTAACCGGCGCTTGATTTTTTCGCCCGCGTACCCGTGCGAATTACGGAGCCGTCTGCCGTCACCACTTCCAGCGCCAGCACGTTCTCGCGCATGGTGCCGTAGCGCACGGCGTTGGTGCCGCTGGCGCGCGTTGCGCTCATGCCGCCGATGGATGCATCCGCGCCGGGGTCAATCGGGAAGAACAGCCCCGTACTTTTGACTTCGTCATTGAGCTGTTTGCGCGTCACACCTGCCTGTACGGTCACGGTCAAATCTTCGGCGTTGATGTGAAGCACTTTGTTCATTCGGCTCACGTCGATGCTGATGCCACCTTGCACCGCCAGCAAATGACCTTCCAGCGACGAGCCCACGCCAAATGGAATCACCGGCACGCTGTGTTCGGCCGCCAGTTTGACCGCCGCTGCAACATCCGCCGTGCTTTCGGCAAACACCACGGCGCTGGGCGGCGGCACGCTGAACGACGATTCATCCCGCCCATGCTGCTCGCGCACAACCAGGGCGGTCGAGCAATTCGCGCCAAAGCGGTCTTTCAGCGCCTGGATGAAGACCTCTGGCGCGGCGCGCTGATTCACGTCGGGCATCAGGTGCAGGGGGCTGGTGGGCGCGTTCATGGTGACTATCATCATAATCCAATCAGCGGTTTTCATTGATAATTTGACTTTGTCCGGGAGTTGTCATAACATACAAACAAATGTCAATCCACACTTACTCAAGCCGAGATTTCACGCGCGACGTGGGTGCGGCCAAACGCGCGGCGGGCGAGGGGCCAGTTTTCATCACCAGTCGGGGTCGCCCTGCCTTTGCTCTGCTCAAAATTGAGGACTACTACCACCTGGCGGGGCACAAGGAAGCATCCCTGGTGGAGGTGATGGATACCATCCGTTTGGCTGCGAACTTTTCGCCGGACATCGAAATCGAGTTCGATCCGCCGCGCCTGGAGATCGAGCCGCGCCCCATCGAATTTGAATGATCTGCACATCGCCCAGGATCCCTGTTGGCTATCGGTTTGGCGATGTACTTGCTTGACACCAATGTCATCTCCGAGCTGCGCCGTGGCAAGGCCAGACAGTCCGCAGAGGTACGTGCCTGGGCGGCCAGCGTGCCTGCGAGTCAGCTATTTCTTTCCGCGATCAGCATCCTGGAAATCGAGAAGGGTGTTTTGGCCTTAGAACGCAGGCCGCCCGATCAATCGGGTTTGCAGGGCAGTGCCTTGCGTGCTTGGC
>JANNFW010000623.1:0-10565 GCA_031380235.1 Rhodoferax sp.
TACGTCGGGTGCGGCACTCAGCACATCGTTGTCAAATGCCGATCCTGCTACGGGTACGGCGTCCTACAGCGAAGATGCAGCCGGTGTGCCCAGTGCGACTTATCACGAGCCACCGAAGAATCCACGGGTAAGTGTTGCGCGTTAGATACGCTATACTAAAAATAGCAATAAGTCTATATGAATCGAGAGCTAGAGGCGATTTTAATCAGTGTTTTATTGATTTCTACCTGAAAATGCCAAAAATTAACCTCAGAGTTAATTTGTGATCACTTCAACAGTAGCGCATTGATGCCCTGCAAATCCTCAGCTCTCAACGTCCCATTGGCCTGGCGCAGCTTGAGGCTGCCCACCAGTACATCGTAGCGGGCTTTGGCCAAATCGCGTTTGGTCTGGAACAACTGGCTTTGCGCGTTGAGCACATCAATGTTGATGCGCACACCCACCTGGTAGCCCAGTTTGTTGGCGTCCAGTGCGCTTTGGCTGGAGGCCTCGGCCGCTTCAAACGCCTTGACCTGGCCTTGGCCCGACAGCAGGCCGTAGTAGGTGGCACGGGTGGCCTGTGATACGGACCGGCGCGCGCCTTCGAGGTCGCTGCGTGATTTTTCTTCGAGCGCCAGCGTTTCCTTGATGCGGTTTTGCACCAAGCCGCCGGTGTACAGCGGCATGTTGAAGTTCAAACCCACGGTACCTGAGCCCACCCACGAACCCACGGCGGACACACTGCTGCCTTCATTGCGGATCCCATCAATTTTGCCCACCAGATCCAGCGTGGGTTTATCGCCCGTGCGGGCCTTTTCAGTCTCCAAAATCGCCACATCCAGCGCGGTTTGCGCCAGGCGTACGCTGGGGTGATCCTCCTGTGCCGGCAGCACCCAGGCATTGACCTCGGCGGGCGATACCGGAGGCAGCACCAACGGTAACGCAACTGCTTTGGGCTCGGTGCTGTTTTTACCCACCACTTGATCCAGCGTCAGCCGTTTGACACGCAGGTCGTTCTCGGCCGCGATTTCCTGGGCAATCACCAGGTCAAAGCGGGCCTGCGCCTCGCGCGTGTCGGTGATGGTGGAGGTGCCCACCTCAAAGTTGCGCTTGGCCGAGGCAAGTTGCTCGGCCACGGCGGCCTTCTGTGCGCGAACGAAAGTCAAACTGTCTTGGGAGGCCAGCACGTCAAAGTAGGCTTGCGCCACGCGCACCACCAAATCCTGTTCCACCAGGGCCAACTGCGCCTGCGCCTGCGTGATGGATTTGCCCGCCAGATCAACGTTGACCCGATTGACGGGCGCGTACAGCGAATAGGAGCCGTTGAGAGCCGCGTTGGCGGCACCAAAGCCACGGTCTGACTTTGGCCCTTGATCCGGCGCTACCGTCAAGTAGCTGCTTGATACACCAGCCGCCAGCCCGAGCTTGGGCAAGAAGGCGGCGCGGGCCTGATCCACCCTGTATTGATTCGCATCGAGCTGCGCCTTGGCGGACTGAAAGGCTGAGTCAAATCCGCGCGCAGCCTCATACAGTTCAACCAGGTTTTGCGCGTGAACGGGCATGGCGAGGGCTGCGGCACAAGCTGTGGCGAGTGGGGCAAGGTGGCGCAAGAGGGTCATGGGTGGCTTAGGGTAGTAAAGAGGGGTCGGGCGCATTGTGCGGAGTTATTGAGCATTCCAGAAAAAATCAGTACTGTGCAACCGTCGGGTCCAGTTCATCCGACCAGGCCGCCACACCGCCTGCTATGTTGACCACATGCTCATACCCTTGTGCCGCCAGAAAGGCAGCCACTCGGTGGCTGCGAATGCCGTGGTGGCACAGGCAGGCTGTGGGTTGGCGCGGATCCAGCTCGGCCAGGCGCGTGGTGATTTCGCCCATCGGGATAGCCACCAACGTAAAGCCTTCAGGCGTGACCGGGGCGATCTGAAGCTCAATCGGCTCGCGCACGTCCAGCACCACCGGCGCGCCGTGTGGGGCGGACGCTTGCAGCCAGGCGGCGAGTTGCGCGGGGCGGATTTGAGGGATCACTGGATTCAAAAAACGAAGCTCGAGCGCTCTGCAAAATTGACCAGCCGTGGTGCCACCGTGTCCCAGGGCTGCACGCTGCGGCATTCGGTGTCGCTCACGCGGGTGACGAAGGTGGCGCGCATCATCGGTTCGTCGCCCACCACAGCGGCTAGCCGCCCACCGACTTTCAGCGCCGCGAGCAACGCTTGCGGCACCTCGGCCACAGAGCCGCTGAGCACAATCACATCAAACGGGCCTTCAACCGGCACGCCTTTGGCGCCATCCGCATGGCGCACCTCAGCGTTGTGAACCCCCGCCTTTTGCAGGTTAGCGCGCGCCGTGGCCACCAGATCGGCATTGATCTCAAGCGATATCACCCACTGTGCGCGGTGCGCCAAAAGGGCGGCCATGTAGCCGCTGCCCGCGCCAATCTCCAGTACCTTCTCATGCTTTTGCACCGCCAGGTCTTGCAACATGCGCGCCTCTACGCGTGGGGCCAGCATGACTTGACCGCTTGACAAAGGAACCTCCATGTCCACAAAGGCCAGCGCCTTGTGCGCCAGTGGCATAAAGTCTTCACGCTTGACCAAGGCCAGCAGGTGCAGCACGCTGGTATCCAGCACATCCCATGGGCGGATTTGCTGCTCAATCATGTTGAAGCGGGCGAGTTCGAGGTTCATGTTGAATTTCTTCTGGCGGTCTAAGGTTCAGGTGACGGTCTGTGCGGTCGATTTTAGTGTGTCTGCTTGGGCGCGCTTGCCAGTGAAGAGCCGCTTGAACCAGTTCGCCAGATCGTCCATGTAGCAATACACGACGGGGACAACCACCAGGGTCAGCAATGAGGAGGTGATCACGCCGCCAATCACCGCTTGACCCATCGGCGCACGCATCTCGGAGCCTTCGGTCAGTGCAAAGGCCAGCGGCACCATGCCGAAGATCATCGCCAGCGTCGTCATCAAAATCGGACGCAAGCGCACGCGGGCCGCCAGCAGCAGCGCGTCGTTGCGCGACAGACCGGGCACTTCATGGCCCTCGTCGTTCAGGTGGGGCTCACGCGAACGAATCGCAAAGTCCACGAGCAAGATGGCGTTCTTCGTCACCAGGCCCATCAGCATCACCACGCCAATGACTGAGAACATCGACAGCGTGGAGTTGAACAGCATCAGCGCCAGCACCACGCCAATCAGGGTCAACGGCAGTGCCGTCATCAAGGCCAGCGGCTGCAAAAAGCTCTTGAACTGGCTGGCCAAAATCATGTAGATGAAGACGATGGCCAGCACCAGGGCGGAGATGGCATAGCCAAAAGCCTCGGCCATGTCTTTGGTTGAACCGCTGAACTGGTAGGCGTAGCCCGGCGGCATGGCGATGGTGTCCATCGCAGTTTTGATGTCGGCCGACACCTCGCCCGCCGAGCGGCCCGACACATTGCCGCTGATCGACACCTCGCGCGTCAAATCGCGGCGGTTGATCTGGTTCGGGCCAGTCGCTTCGCGCACGCTGGCCACCTGGTTCAGGCGGACGATGCGCGGGCTGCCATCGGCATTGCTGCCCACGGTGAAGGGGACGCGCTCCATGTCCTGTACCGAGTTGCGCGCGCTGGGGGCCAGGCGCACGTTGACATCGTAAGTTTGGTCATCCGGCGCGCGCCAGTTGCCGACCGTCTGGCCCGCCACCAGGGTGCGCAACGCGGTGCCAATCTGCGCGACGGACAGGCCTGCATCAGAGGCCACGTCGCGCTTGACTTGTACGTCCAGCGTCGGCTTGTTGGGCTTGACGCTGGAGTCCACATCCACCAGACCGGCCACATTGCTGATTTTGGCCAACGCCTGTTGCGCGAGGCGCTCCAGCTCGGCCGTATCGGCCCCTTTGATCGAGAACAGGATCTGCTTTTGTCCGCCGACCGCATCCAGCAGGCCCACGTGGGTGACGGTGATGCCAGGCACCTGCTTCAAGCGCGCGCGCAACACGGTGGACATCGCATCCACGCTGATGCTTCGATCTTTTCGATCCACCAGCCGGATGTACACGTTTGCATAAATTTTGCCCTGCGCGTTACCGGTGTTGATGGTGGCCAGCGTGTAGCGCACCTCGGGGAACTCGCGGATGATGTTCTCCACCTGGCGCGCTTTGGCCTCGGTCACTTCCAGCGATGAGCCCACCGGTGTGTTGAATGACAGAGAAGTTTCCGAGAAGTCCCCCTTCGGTACAAACTCGGTACCCAACAGCGGCACCATGAAAATGCTACCCACAAAAATCGCCACCGCGAGGCCGACCGTCGCCAGTTTGTGCCTGAGCGACCAGCGCAAAATATTTTGATAGCTGTTGGCCAGCGACTCGGTGGCACGGTCAAACCAGCCTGTGACGCGGCCAATGGTTTTGTCATAGAGCGTGACGGGTGCGCCGTGTTTGCCGTGGGCGGCAATGCTGGGGTCATGCCAAACGCTGGAGAGCATCGGATCCAGCGTGAAGCTGACAAACATCGAGATCAACACGGCGGCTACGATGGTGATGCCAAACTCGTGAAAAAACTTCCCGATGATGCCGCCCATGAAGCCAATCGGTAAAAACACCGCCACGATAGACAGCGTGGTGGCCAGCACAGCCAAACCAATCTCCTGCGTGCCGTCCAGCGAGGCTTGATAGGGCGTTTTGCCCATTTGCACATGTCGCACGATGTTCTCGCGCACCACGATGGCATCGTCAATCAGCAGCCCCACACAAAGGCTCAGCGCCATCAGCGTGATCATGTTGATGGTGAAGCCAAACAGGTTCATGAATAAAAACGTGCCGATGATGGCGATGGGCAACGTCAAGCCGGTGATCACGGTGGAGCGCCAGGAGTTCAAAAACAGGAAGACGATCAGCACGGTGAGCAAAGCACCTTCAATCAGTGTGCGGCGCACGTTGTTGACCGATACGCGAATCTGGCGCGAGCCATCGGTGATCTGCTCTAGCCGCACACCGGGGGGCAGGTTTTTTTGCATCTCGGCCATGGCTTTTTGAAGACCATCGACCACGGCAATGGTGTTCTCATCCTGCGACTTTTGCACGTTCAACAGCAAGGTGCGCTGGCCGTTGTACAGCGCCAGGTTTTCGACCTCCTGAGCGCCATCGGCCACGCGGGCCACCTGGTCCAGCCGCACGGGGGCACTTTGCGTTCCCTGTGCCGCTTTGCGCGTCACGATGATCTTGCCAAAGTCTTCCGGGCGTTGCATGCGCGCCTCGATCTGGATCACGCGCTCCTGCTCGGCTGAGCGAATGGCACCGACCGGCAAGTCCTGATTTTCGTTGCGCACGGCGGCGACAACTTGGTCTGGCGTGATGCCCAAGGCCTCCAGCGATTGCGGATTCAGATAAATGTTAATTTCACGCTTGGTGCCGCCCACCAAGGTCACGGAGCCCACGCCGCGCACGTTCTCCAGGCGCTTTTTGTAGGTCTGCTCAGCCCAGTTGGTGAGCTCAATCGCGCTCAATGGCTTGGCTCCCGATGTCGCATCAGGAAGAACAGCAACTGACCAGATAGACCGGGCGGAAGGGTCAAACCGCAGCACGCGCGGTTCTTTTACTTCAGTGCGCAGCAGCGGTTTGATCGCAGCCACTTTCTCCCGCACGTCCTCGGCGGCTTTGCGTCCGTCAATGTGCAAACCGAACTCAATCACCACGACCGACTGGCCCTCGTAGCTGCGCGACGTCAGTGCGTTGATGCCAGCAATCGAGTTCACGCCTTCTTCAATTTTCTTGGAAACCTCGCTCTCGACAATCGTCGGTGAAGCACCGGGGTAGTCGGCAATCACCACGACGACGGGGAAGTCGATATTGGGAAACTGGTCTACCTGCAAGCGCTGGAACGAGAACAGGCCCAGCACCACCAGGGCCAGCATGACCATGGTGGCAAACACCGGATTTTTAAGACTGACTTGGGTGAACCACATGATTGATCCTGTTCACTTGACAGCAGATGCCGAAGCGGCCAATGCAGGAGCAGCGGGTGCGCTGGCGGTGAATTTCACGGCCGTCCCGGCTCGCAAGGCACCGACCGAGCCGCGAATCACCCGTAGGTTTTCTGCAACGCCAGTGATGCCTACCATCGCCTCGCCCTCGGCATCGCCACGCGGCCCCAGTTCAACCGTGCGCTGAACCACCTTGTCGCCCTCGATGGTTTGAACGTAGGGCGTGGGCTTATCGGTTCGCACGGCGCTGACCGGGACTGCCAAAATGGACTGCTGCGCCGTGCCCAGCGTCCCTTGTGCAAACAGGCCCTGACGTAACCCCGCCGGGTTGGCAATCGCCAGATACACCAGCACGCTGCGGCTGCCCGCCTGCGCGCTGGGGTTGATGCGCACCACGGTGGCGGTGAGGCTTTGGCTGGCCCCTTCAATTTGCAGTTGAGCCGTCTGGCCCACGACCACACCGACAGAGTCGGCCGCGCTGATCGCCGCTTCGAGCTCTATTCGGCTTAAATCCACCACCTCCAGCACGCGTGCATCCACGCCAATGCGCTCGCCTGGTTGCGCCAGGCGCTGCGAGACGACGCCCGAGATGGGGCTGCGCAGCACGGTATCGTCAACCGACTTGCGTGCCACCTCGACGCTGGCGATTGCTGCTTTGTGATTGGCTTGGGCTGCCACCAGGTTGCTGTTGGAGGTGTCCAGCGCGGTCTTCGAAATAAAGCCTTGCTGAACCAACGCGCGGTTGTTGTCAAACTGGCGCTGGGCAATGTCAATCTGCGCGCGGGCCGAGTCGGCCTGCTCCTGCGCCTGGCGCACCCGGGAGGCGTACTCGGTGGCGTCAACACGCGCCACGACTTGCCCCGCTTTCACCACGTTACCTTCGCGTACTGTCAGGCCTTGAAGCTCGCCGGGTACACGCGCCTTGATGATGGCTGAGTTGACGGCCTTCAACGCACCCGAGATCGCCAGTCCCTGCGACAGTTTGACGGTTTTGATGGTGACTACATCGCTCGCTGCCAACTCGATGGTTGACACCACAGGTTGTGTGGCCAGTGCTGCGGCTGCCGCTTGCTTGGTTTTGCGCGACTCAAGCGCGCGCGCAATGCCGGCGGCCAAAAGCGCGATGGCCAGGGCGGCAATCGCCCATTTCATCCAGGATTTCATGATCGGGTTTTCTTCTGACGGAAGTGGTTGTGAGGAAATTGTGACCTGAGCTGCCATGAAGCGCTTTTTTTGCGTCATGCGCAGGCCATGTGGCTCAATGGCGATTAATGTAACCCGCGTACGCTGCGGCTGTAGCCACGGCAGCCATTGCCCAGAAAAATTGCAGTACCACGAGGAAATGTCCTATTGACAGAACAATAGAACGGTTCGTACTATTCGTGCATGCCTGTATCCATGCCGATGACCAAGTACCACCAGATCTATCTGGTGCTGCGGGAGCAGTTGCTGGAAAACCAGTTTGCACAGGGGTTGCCGGGCGAGTTCAGCCTGATGCAGCAGTTTGGCGTGGCCCGTGTCACCGTGCGCCGGGCTCTGGAACAACTCGCCGCCGAAGGGCTGATCTCGCGCGAGCCAGGAAGAGGCACGCGGGCGATTACCGCTGACACCGCGCGCTCCATGGCGTCCAATGCGCCTGCTTTCACGGAAGGTGCCCAGCGCGCACGGCTGACGGGTTTGCTCGAAAACCTGGTTTCCATGGGGCTGCAAACATCGGTCAAGGTTTTGCAGGCGGAGACCATGTTCGCAGCGCCCTCGGTGGCCCAGGCTTTGCAGATCGCAGCGGCTGAATCGGTGCAAAAGGCCGTTCGGGTGCGCAGCACGCAGGCTGGGCCGCTGTCGCACATCACCACTTACGTACCTGCGGCGGTGTCGCGCCCGTTCACCCAGCGTGAGTTGAGCAAAAAGCCCATTCTGCTGTTGTTGGAACAGCAGGGTGTGAAGGTCGGGCGCGCGACCCAAATCATCTCCGCGAAGCTGGCTGATGTGCAAGTGGCTAGCCACCTCGACATTGCCGTGGGCTCTGCGCTCTTGGCGGTGCGCCGGCTGATATTTGACGACCAGGAGCGTCCGATCCAGTGGCTGCATGGCCTTTATCGACCGGATCGGTATGAGTACGAAATGCAACTCTCGCGCGTTGGCAGCATTGATGCAAAGGTGTGGGTGAGCGAAGATTTGTCTGCCAAGTTCAACTGAAACCTCCAAGGAGAAAACCATGTCTGTCCTGCCTGAATCAAGCCTCAACCCGAGTTCAACCCGCCGCCGCTTCGTGGCTCACACTGCCGCAGCCGCCTCGGTGCTGGCCTTTCCGCTGGTGGCCGGTGCGCAGCCCAAAACCGTCAAGATCGGCGTGCTCCATCCTGTCACTGGTGCTCTGGCCTACTCGGGCCAGCAGTGCCGCGAAGGCGCGCTGATGGCGATTGAGGACATCAACAAAACCGGCATCAAATCCATGAGCGGTGCCAAGCTCGAAGCGCTGCTGGGTGATGCGCAGTCAACGCCACAAGCGGGCAGCGCGGAGATTGAGCGGATGAACGAAGCCGGCGTGTCAGCCGTGGTGGGCGCATTTGCATCGGCGATCTGCCTCGCAACGACGCAAGCCGCGGCCAAGTACAACCTGCCCCATGTCGTGGACGTGGGCGTGGCAGACCAAATCGTCGAGCGTGGTTTGAAAAACACTTTCCGCTTCGGCCCCGGTTACCGCAAGTGCGCCGAGGTGGCGGTGGCCAACCTGCATGTACTCAACACAGCGGCAGGCAAACCAGCGCGCACGGTGATGATCATTCATGAAGAGTCGCTGTTTGGCACGGGTACTGCCAACTTATTGGCTCGGGAACTGCCGGGCTATGGTTACGAAGTGAAGGAAGTCATCAAGCATGCCAACCCCACGCGCGATTTCAACAATATCGTGCTGCGTATGAAGGCGGTGAATCCCGACATCGTCATCCCCGCCAATTACTACAACGAGTACGCGTTGCTGGTGCGCACGATGCAGCAGCAAAAGGTGTCGCCCAAAGCGATTTATTCGGTGCTGGGTGGTGCCGCGTCGAGCTACAAGTTTGTGAAAGAGTTTCCAGAAGCCGCCAACGGCATCATTGACTGCAACCACTGGTTCAACCCCAAAGACAAACGCAGCGCCGAGCTCAAGAAGCGAGTTGAGGCTAAAGGCTTGTTCTTCAGCTACGAGGTTTTCATGGCCTACACCGCGACCCGACTGCTCGGCGACGCGATTGAGCGCGCCAAGTCGAGTGACCGTGCCGCCATCATCGATGCGCTGGCCTCCAGCACGTTTGCCGATCACATCATGCCGTATGGCACCACCAAGTTCGTCAATGGTCAGAACCAGGGCGCGCAGCCGCTGATGACGCAGGTCTACAAAGGCGACATCAAAGTCATCGTGCCGCGTGACTACCGCGAGATTGATCCGGTCTTTCCACTGAAGGCGTGAACCTGGCGCATTGACAGGGCTGGATGATGCTCGACATCGGCATTCTTTTTCCTGCGCTGATCAATGGTTTGACCACGGGCGCGGTGTACGCGCTGATTGCACTGGGGCTGACCCTGATTTACGGCGTGCTGCACATCATTAACTTTGCGCATGGCGCGGCGTTAATGCTGGCGCTGTACGCTGTTTATTTTTTGAAAGAGCGTCTTAGTATCGACCCTTATCTCGCGCTGCCGCTGGTTGTGCCCGCCATGTTCGGGCTCGGCTACGCAATGCAGCGTTTGGTGATCAATCGCGCCAGCCATGGCAAGGATGAGAACATTTTGCTGGTGACTTTGGGCTTGTCCATCGTCATGGAAAACCTGGCGCTGCTGTTCTTCAAGTCAGATACCCGCACCATTGAAACGGCCTACACGCTGACCACGGTGCCCATCAATATCGGCGTTGCGCAGGCGATGCTCTCGCTACCTAAGCTGATCGCCTTTGCTGGCGCGCTGCTCACCTCCGCCCTGTTGATGTTGATCGTGGGGCGAACTGATCTGGGCCGCTCAATTCGCGCGGTGGCCAAAGAAAAGCTGGGTGCGAAGCTGATGGGCATTGATGTCGATCACGTCTACGCCATGAGCTTTGGCATTGGCCTGGCCAGCTTGGGGGCTGCTGCGTGTTTTTTGATGCCCAGCTATTACGTCAATCCACTGGTGGGCAATGGGTTTGTGCTGGTGGCCTTCACCATCGTGGTGTTGGGCGGCATGGGCAGCTTCGCCGGGGCGCTCTTAGGTGGCTTGCTGATTGGTGTGGTGGAGTCGCTGGGTGGGCTGCTGCTGGGCGAATCGCTCGGGCAGATCGGCATCTTCTTGATCTTCATCGCGGTGCTGCTGTTCAGGCCACAAGGTTTGTTTGGAGCCAAGGCATGAGCGCGTTGCACAAGGAATTGTTGCGTATTGCCATCTTTGCGGTGGGCATCGCTCTGCTCCAGGTGCGGTATGCGGCCTGATCAGACCGCCCGCTGTTTTCGGCCCCTGATCTGATCCCAATACACGAAGATGACCGCGGCCAGCAGGAGCCAGAAGCCGACCGAGATAAGATAACCCCAGGTCGGGCCGATCGCGAATGCGATGTGGATCAGCCCGAAGAGCGCACCATACTCCAGGATGATGTTCGTATGCGACGTTCCATGATGATAG
>JANNFW010000632.1:0-2404 GCA_031380235.1 Rhodoferax sp.
CGCGGCCGCACTTTGCCCACCATCACGTTAGCATCTGTCACCGCCAATGGGCCACCCCGGCGGTAGCTGGCTGGGCCGGGGTTGGCCCCCGCGCTTTGCGGCCCGACGCGAAAGCGCGCACCGTCAAACGCGAGGATCGAACCACCGCCCGCCGCAACGGTGTGAATGCTCATCATCGGCGCGCGCATGCGCACACCCGCCACCTGCGTTTCAAACTCGCGCTCAAACTCACCCGCGTAGTGCGATACGTCGGTGGACGTGCCGCCCATGTCAAACCCGATCACCTTCTCTTGGCCCGCGATAGCGGCGGTGCGTGCCATGCCGACAATGCCGCCCGCCGGGCCACTCAAAATCGCGTCTTTGCCTTGAAACACATGCGCATCCGTCAACCCGCCGCTCGATTGCATGAAGAACAGTTTGACACCCGGCATTTCACCCGCCACCTGCTCCACGTAGCGCCGAAGGATAGGTGAGAGGTAGGCATCCACCACCGTGGTGTCGCCCCGGCTCACAAACTTCATCATCGGGCTGGTTTCATGCGAGGTGCTGATCTGCGTAAAGCCCACTTCCTGCGCAATGCGCTTGGTAGCCTTTTCATGGTCTGTGTAGCGGTAGCCATGCATAAACACAATAGAAACTGACCTTAGACCTCGTTGATATTGCGTAACAAGCTCTTGTTTTAATAGTGATTCATTCAAACACTCAATCACATCGCCATGCGCGCCCACGCGCTCCTGCGCCTCCACCACCGCGCTGTAGAGCAACTCTGGCAGCACGATATGGCGGTCAAACAGACGCGGGCGGTTTTGGTAGGCAATGCGCAGCGCATCGCGAAAACCGCGCGTGGTCACCAGCAGCGTGGGCTCGCCTTTTCGTTCCAGCAGCGCATTGGTGGCGACGGTGGTGCCCATCTTCACGCAGGCGACCTGCGCGGGCGTGACAGCCTGGCCCGGTTTCAAACCCAGCAAGTGGCGAATGCCCGCGACCGCTGCGTCTTTGTACTGCTCGGGGTTTTCGCTCAGCAGCTTGTGGGTGACCAGAGAGCCATCGGGCCGCTTGCCCACCACATCGGTGAATGTACCGCCACGGTCAATCCAAAATTGCCAGCGCTTATCTCCGCTCGAAGCACTCGAAACAGGCGATTGATGTTGTGTCATTTTTTAAAGTTCAGGCTGGTTACTTGGCATAGTAGGGGATGAAAATGCTGTTGGCCTCAATACCGACGGAGCGCACCCACTCTCGTGAGAATTTTTCGCCCATGCGCTTGATCGCAGATTCCACATCGGGCGGAATGCGTTCAATCTTCACACCATTGGCTCGCAATTCTTCGGTGGCGCTAAGCGCCAGTGCCTGGCTGGCTGCCCAACCGCGCACCTCGGCGTCGCTAGCCGCTTTAATCACTGAAGCGCGGATCGCAGGCTTGAGCGCATCCAACGCATTGGTGCTGACAAACACCACATTTTTCGGAAACCATGCATTGATCTCGTAGTAGTACTTGATTTGCCCCCAGACCTTGTTTTCAACACCTGTCAAAGCGGACGTGATCATGTTGTCCATCCGGCCTTCGGTCAAGGCCTTGCCCACATCAACCATAGGCACATCCACTGGCTTGGCACCTAGCAGTTCAGCAATGCGCTGCGTAGTGGCGTTGTAGGTACGCATTTGTGTGCCTTTGAAGTCGGCCAGACTGCGAATAGGCTTGCTGGAATGAAGGCCCTGCGGCGGCCACGGCACAGCGTACAACAGCTGGAGGCCGCGCTCGGAAAAGTGCTTTTCAATGCCTGGGCGCTGCAGCTTCCACAGGCGCTGCGCATCGTTGTATGAGCTGACCACAAACGGCACTGAGTCAGCACCCGCCATCGGAATGTCTTTGACCATGCTGGTCATGATGGTCTCGCCCGCCTGGGCTTTGCCGTCGCGTACCACCTGGCTGAAGTCGGCCAGCTTGGCAAGTGTGTTGTTGGGGAACACCTCAATCGTCAGTTGACCGCCGCTGACCTCGCTTACTTCGCGGGCAAACTGGACGATGTTTTGTGTGTGGAAAGATTCCGCCCTATAGCCCGTCGCGAGCTTCCAGTTGGCAGCTTGCGATGCGGGTGCAGTCTGGGCCAGGCAAAGCCCTGCCAGCGAGGCTGCCAAAGCAGCTCCGATTTGTATGAACTTCATGATGATTCCTCAGGTGTGAGAAAAGAGCGGAGTGCGGTGATGAATCACCGCGTGCCGTTGGGTTGGATGCCGGTTCATTTGGTGCTACTTTGAAACGCCCATCACCATGTCCGGCACGATGGTGACAATTTGCGGAAACACGGTGACCAGGATGATGCAAACCACCAGGCAAAAGAAGAAAGGAATCGCGGCCCTGGCAATCGTATTGCTGTCTTTGCCCGTCATGTTTTGCAGTACA
>JANNFW010000654.1:0-1658 GCA_031380235.1 Rhodoferax sp.
GGGCTTGGGTGCCTTGAGCAAGGCTGCGCACATCATCGGCGTGGTGGTAAGCGACACGACCATCGACACCAGAATGGCGGCAGACAAGACCACCGCAAACTCTCGGAACAAGCGCCCCACGATGCCACCCATCAGCAACACCGGGATGAACACGGCGATGAGTGACAGGCTGATCGACACCACCGTAAAGCCAATCTCGCGCGCACCCAAAAGCGATGCCTGAAGCGCCGTTTTGCCGCGCTCCATGTGGCGGGTGATGTTCTCCAGCACGACGATGGCGTCGTCCACCACAAAACCGGTGGCCACGGTCAACGCCATCAACGACAAATTGTCCAGGCTGTAGCCCAGCAGGTACATCACCACAAAGGTGCCGCACAGCGACACGGGCACCGCCACAGTCGGAATCAGCGCCACACGCACTTTGCGCAGGAACAGCATCACCACCAGAATCACCAGGGCGACCGAGATGCCCATGGCGCGTTCCATCTCGCGCAGCGATGCGCGGATGGTGGGCGTGCGGTCCATCACCACTTCGAGTTTGATGGTCGAGGGAATAGTGGCGCGAAGCTGGGGTAACAGCGCGCGCACCTTGTCAACCGATTCAATGATGTTGGCACCCGGTGCCTTGTTCAAAATCAGCAAGATCGAAGGCTTGCCGTTGGCAACACCGTAGTTACGCACATCCTGCACTGAATCAACTACGTTACCCACGTCCTGCAGGCGTACAGCGCTTCCATTGCGATAGCGAAGGATGATCGGGGCGTAGTCGGCAGCCACAACGGCCTGGTCGTTCGCGCCAATCTGCCAACTGCGTGTGGCATCTTCCACAAAGCCTTTAGGGCGGTTGGCGTTGGCGGTGGTGATGGCGATGCGCACGTCTTCCAGTGCCATGCCGTTGGCAGCCAGCTTGTTCGGATCCAGCTCCACCCGTACCGCAGGCAGCGCGCCACCGCCGATTGACACCTGGCCAATGCCGTTGACTTGCGCCAGGCGCTGCGCCAGCACGGTGGAGGCGGCGTCATACATTTGCCCGCGCGTGAGTGTGTCGGACGTGAGCGCCAGGATCATCACCGGGGAATCGGCCGGGTTGACCTTGCGGTAGGTTGGGTTGCTGGGCATGCCGGTGGGCAACAGCGCGCGCGAGGCATTGATGGCCGCCTGCACACTGCGAGCTGCGCCGTTGATGTCGCGGTTCAAATCAAACTGAAGCGTGATGCGGGTGTTGCCCAGCGAGGAGCTGGATGTTATTTCAGTCACGCCCGCAATCGCCCCCAATGCCCGCTCCAGCGGGGTTGCGATGGTGGCGGCCATGGTGTCCGGGCTGGCACCGGGCAGACTGGCGCTGACGGCGATGGTGGGGAACTCTACTTGCGGCAGCGGCGCAACGGGCAGAAGGAAAAAGCTGATGACGCCTGCCAGTGCAATTCCCAACGTCAGCAGCGTTGTGGCAACGGGGCGGTGGATGAAAATCGCTGAGAAGTTCATGCGCTAGTACTTTCAGGCGAGCGATCAGAATCCACGCGCTTCCAACGCTCTGCCAAAGAAGCAAATCCCAGGTAAATGACCGGTGTGGTGAACAGTGTCAGCAGTTGGCTCACAATCAGCCCACCGACCAGCACCACGCCCAGCGGGTGGCGCAGCTCACTGCCTACACCACC
>JANNFW010000667.1:0-7545 GCA_031380235.1 Rhodoferax sp.
ATGCGCGAGAGCGACATGTCGCCCTTCGTCAACATGCGCTTCACGCTGGACTCGGCCATGCCCAGCGCCAGCGCCAAGTCGGCGTAAGTCATCTGGGCCGATTTCAGTTCCTTTTTGAGGGCGACGACGAGATCGATGGTGGTGCTCATGGGTATCAATTATCGATACTTTTCGTATTGAAAATCGATGATGTACCGAATTTTCAGCCTTTTTGGTGGTGTGCGATTGCAGACTGACATCTTCATTCACCACCTGAACCCGTCAACGAGCCAACGTCGACCTTCGTCGATCAGCAGGGCTCTGGCAAACTCACCGCCTACAAGGACGCTCTGATGAATAACACCTCCACGCACCCCGCCATCGCGACCACGACGATGGCAGCCGAACCCCCAGCGCACGCGAACCAGTTCGCCCTGCTGAAGCAACGTCACTTCGCCCCGTTTTTCTGGACGCAGTTTTCAGGAGCCGCGAACGATAACCTGTTCAAGTTCGCGTTCACTGTGATGGTGACCTACCAGCTCAGCGTGAGCTGGCTGCCGCCCTCCCTCGCTGGGCTGGTGATTGGCGCGCTGTTCATCCTGCCCTACTTGCTGTTCAGCGCCACCAGCGGCCAACTGGCGGACAAATACAACAAGACGATGCTGATCCGCATGGTGAAGAACTTGGAAATCGCCATTATGCTGATTGCCGCCGCCGGCTTCGCTCTGGACAACGTGCCCATCCTGCTGGGCTGCACGTTTTTGATGGGCTTGCACTCGACCATCTTTGGCCCGGTGAAGTTCGCCTACATGCCCGAAGTGCTGTCTGAAACGGAACTCACGGGCGGCAACGGCATGGTGGAGATGGGCACGTTTGTGGCCATTCTGCTGGGCAACATTGCCGGTGGCCTGCTGGTGGCGATCCCCGACACGGGCCATCGTGATGTCGCCATTGCCTGCGTGCTGCTGGCGGTGCTGGGCCGCGCGTTTGCAGGCTATATCCCCAACACAGGCGCCAGCGTGCCCGATCTGAAAGTCAACTGGAACCCGGTGACCGAAACCATCCGCAACCTGAAGCTGGCGCATGGCGACAAAGTCGTGTTTCGCTCGCTCTTGGGTATCAGCTGGATGTGGTTTTTTGGCGCTGTCTTCTTGAGTCAGTTCCCAAGCCTCGCCAAAGACGTGCTGCACGGCAATGAGCAGGTCGCGTCCCTATTGCTGGTAGTGTTTTCGATAGGCATCGCCACGGGCTCGCTCTTGTGCGAGACCTTAAGCCGCCGCCACGTCGAGATTGGCCTGGTACCGCTGGGTGCGATTGGCATGAGCGTTTTTAGCATCGACCTGTACTTCGCGTCACGCGGTCTGCCGCCCTCGGCCACATTGAGCTTAGGCGACTTCGTGGCGCAAAGCGCGCACTGGCGTGTGATGGCGGATCTGGCACTGTTAAGCCTGTTCGCCGGCCTGTACAGCGTGCCCATGTATGCGTTGATCCAGTTGCGCAGCCAGCCCACGCACCGCGCGCGCATCATCGCTGCCAACAATATTTTGAACGCACTGTTCATGATTGCCAGCTCGGTGATTGCGGGCATCTTGCTCAAATCCGGCTTCACCATTCCGCAGATTTTTCTGTTCGTTGGCCTGGCGAACGCGGTGGTGGCGTTTTACATCTTCATGCTGGTACCCGAGTACCTGCTGCGCTTCGTCGCCTGGGTGGCGGCGAATCTGGTGTACCGCTTCAAGCTCAAGGGCGACCACCACATCCCCGCGCAAGGCGCTGCGATTTTGGTGTGCAATCACGTGAGCTTTGTCGATGCCGTGCTGCTGATGGCGGCCAGCCCGCGGCCCATCCGGTTTTTGATGGATCACCAAATCTTCAAAGTACCCGTCTTGGGATGGATGTTCAAACTGGCCAAAGCGATCCCCATCGCGCCGCGCACGCAAGACCCGCTGGCCTACGAGGCTGCCTTTGAAGCCGCCGCCCAAGTGCTCAAGGACGGTGACCTGCTGGCCATCTTCCCAGAAGGCGGCATCACCAAAGACGGCACGCTGCAAGAGTTCAAAGGCGGCATCATGAAGATTGTGCAACGCGCGCAAGCAGATGGGCTCACCGTGCCCGTGATCCCGATGGCGCTGACCAATCTGTGGGGCTCCTTCTTCAGCCGCGTAGAAAAAGGCGGCGCGATGGTCAGGCCATTTCGCCGCGGACTGTTCAGCCGGGTGGGGTTGAATGTCGGGCCTGCGATGGCGGGTAGCGCAGTACAGGCGGCGACGCTACGAGATCGCGTTAGCGACCTGTCGAAAATTTGACAACTGTTGACGAAAATTCAGTTCGCGATCATCACTTTCCAATAAAAAGTATCGCCATTTGATACTTTTAGCATTGAAACCACGCACCATCTCAAAGAATTGACCACTCCGCAAACCAACGCACCCTAAACTGACAGCCTTGTTCATTCACTTCACGTCACTTCACTCAACTTCAACAAGAACACCATGCAAAACTCAACCCCCATCCTCATTCACCGCGACTCCAAGGCCTGGGTCATGCAGGTTTGGATCTCGTTCTCCATTGCCGTCGCCCTTTGCGCGATTGGGCTGGCCTATTTGCCGGGCAAAGACTTGGATCGCGCCTTCATGGTGATGGGCTACTTCTTCTGCTTGTCTGCCGCCTTCGTGCTGGCGAAGTTCGTTCGAGACAACGAAAAAACCGCGACCGACGGCCGCATTGCCGACTCACCCATGTTCCGCTTTGTGGTGTGGGGTGGCTTCTTTTTGGCGATGGCGCTCACGGGCTGGGGCTTGATGCGGATGGAAGTCAACGACACCTACAAAGCCTTTTTGGGCGTGAGCTGGCTGTATCTGATCACCTGCACGTTCACACTGGCCAAAACCCTTCGCGACAAGCACGAGGCCGACATCAACGAAGCCCACATGCAGGGCCGTATGAGCCGCAGTGCGCGCACGGAGCGCAGCCCGGCAGAGACCGCTTGATACGGCCAGCTTTCAAAGGAACTCCCCATGAAAACCAAACGTAATTTCAACTTGATCAACTTGATTTCGGCCCTTGTATTGACTCTGAGCACCACAGTCGCATTGGACGCCCGTGCCCAGAGCGAGGTATCCGCCTTGAGCGCCATTTCCGCGATGCCGCTGGCATCCGTCGTACTGGGCGCAAGCGCGGCAGCGGGGGCTGTGATCGCCGTGCCGGTCGTACTCTCGACAGCTGGCGCGGTGCTCGTTGTCAAAACCGTTGAGGTCACGGCGCGCGGCACGGTTTTCTTGCTGGAGCGCGCTTCAGATGGTGCGCGGGCCAGCGTGGAGGTGCTCGGTAAAGGGGTGGTGGGCGCCTCCGTCGCAGCAGGTACGCTGGTCAGCGTCGGTGTGATCGGTGCGGGCATTGTGCTGTCGGCAGCCGGTGAAGTAATCGCCTTCATCCCCAATGCGATTGGCCGCGCATTGCTGCACAACGAGCGCGTGACGAAGTGACACACACCACGACGCAGGCTCCCGCAAAAAGCGCCGGCGGGTTCAAACACAGGGCTGCCGCCTGCCTTGCTGTGGCAGTGATATTGGCCAGCGAACCGGCGGTTGCCGGGCGCAATTGCGATACCCCGCAACCCCCGAAAGCAGAGGTCGTGACGCGGGCCTTGGGGTTGGCCGAGCGGACCTTGAACGCGCTCAATGCCAGCGACGCGCAAGTGGTGGTGCTGGCCCGTGCGGGACAAGACCTGAGCAAGTACGGCCTGAAGTACTCGCACCTCGGGCTGGCCTATCGACAAGTCGATGCACAGGGCGCGCCTGTTTGGCGAGTGCTCCACAAGTTGAACCAATGCGGCACCGCGTCATCAGCCATCTACCGCCAGGGTTTGGGTGATTTTTTCATGGATGACCTGTGGCTTTACGAAGCGGCCTGGGTCGTGCCGACGCCTGCCGTGCAAGCCAAATTGCTCAATTTGCTTCAGGACGAGCCTCGCGCCTTGCAGTTGCATCACAAGCCCTACAACATGGTGAGCTATGTATGGGGTCAGAAGTACCAACAGTCCAACCAATGGGCGATTGAGACGCTTGCCGCCGCCATGTCGGTGAACTCGGCGAGCAGTACGTTCAGTCGATCTCAAGCACACACTTGGCTCCAAGCCACAGGGTACGTGCCCAGCACGCTGAAAATTGGCGCGCTGTCGCGCCTGGGCGGGCGAGCCGGTTCGGCCAACATCGCCTTTGACGACCACCCCAGCGAAAAGCGCTTCAGTGACCGCATTGAAACCGTCACCGTGGATTCGGTCTTCGCCTGGTTGCCCCGGGCTGGTTTGTCGACCCAGCCAACGGTCGTATTGCAATAAGGAGCCTCACATGAGCAAAGGTCTTCGTTTATCCGAGAAATGGTTTCGTCGCGGGCTGTGGCTGGTGGCGTTTGTGTTTGCCGGGTTTCTGATCGGACTCGGTGGCACCGTGGTGGGTGACCTGCCCAAGGTTGAAGAGCGCCAGTCGCTGGACGACTTTATGGATCCGGTCGCAACGCCGAAATTGCGGCTGATCGTCAAAGACTCACTGCGTGACCGCAAGCTGGCACAGGAAACGCTGGAGCAAGCGCACCTCAAGCTGAAAGTCGCGCAGGCCAACAATCAGGCAGCGCGCGAGACCTTCGATAACTGGCTGGCCACCCGCCGAGCCACCGCGCGTGCCGACCAAGACACGGAGCTGATCCAACGCACGGAGCAGCTCGACGGCCTTCGCAAAGCTGAGAGAGATGCGCTGGCACAGGTCGAGGCGCAGCAGCAAATCGCGCTCAATGCAACCCAGACTGAAAACCGTGCCAACGCGCAACTGCAGGAGCTTCAGGATGCCGCTCAGGAAAAATGGCACAACGCCCAGCGCGCGCAGGAATTGCGGGTTTTTCTGTACCGGCTGATGCTCACCCTGCCGTTGCTTGCTGTGGCGGGCTGGCTCTTCGTCAAAAAGCGCAAGGGCACGTACTGGCCGTTTGTGTGGGGATTCATCTTCTTCGCATTGTTTGCGTTCTTCGTTGAGCTGGTGCCGTACCTACCCAGCTATGGCGGCTACGTGCGCTATGTGGTGGGCATCGTCATCACCGCCCTGGTCGGCCGCTACGCCATCCTCGCGCTGAACCGTTACCTAGAGCGCCAAAAACTTGCGGAGCAGTTGCCTGATGCCCAGCGCCGCGAAGAGCTCAGCTACGACACTGCGCTGGCCCGGCTGGCCAAGGGCCTTTGCCCCGGCTGCGAGCGAACGGTTGACCTGAAGGATGTGAAAAACGACTTCTGTCCACACTGCGGCATTGGCCTGCACGACCATTGTGGCCACTGCGATGCGCGCAAAAGCGCGTTCTCAAAGTTCTGCCATGGCTGCGGCACCGCAGCAGTGAAGGTTTGACGTACGAACCCAGCAGCTGATTTAAGTATCGATTAACGATACTTTCAGTATTTTAACGAGAGACTTGCATTGAATTTTGAGACTTTTCCAGCTCAGGCGCTGAAACTCCCTGTCACAAGCATTTGCTTGGGCCACCTGGAAATTTATGCGAAACGCTTCTCGTGTTTCTTCTTTGTTCTCTTCAACCCGCCTCAAGCGCGGCGCACTGCTGCTTGGCACTGCGGTAACGGCAGTGGCTTTGTCCGGCTGCTACGTCGTGCCCATTCAGCCCACGCCTGCGCATGGGCCCATTGTGTATGCACCCGCGCCGCTGTTGCCCGCAGCACCTGTGCCCGTCACGTTCGCAGCGCGGCTTTACCCGGCGAATGATCTGGCATCGAGCTACGGCATGGTGGGCGCCGTGGTGACGAACGACCTGAATGGCCGTGGCACTTTCAGCACCAACATCCATGGCGAAACGTTCACGGGTGAGGCGACGCGCGCCGCAGGCTCATCGAGAGAGGGCGTGGCCAACGGTGCGGGCAACCGGGGCAGTTACATCAACTGCCGCTATCAGATGAATTCCACAACGCTGGGCAGCGGGCAATGCAGGCACTCCAACGGCGCGCTGTTCACCATGCACGTGGGCGGATAGAGAGGGCTATGGGCTGAACGAGGTCGCCGCGACAACCGCTGGCGGCGATTTCAAATGCCCGACGTACTGCAACGGGCGATGGATCCGAACCGACGGAACATCGCCCTCGCGCATGTGCAACAGGTCACCGGGGCTGAACAAACGTGGGTCTGCTTCGGTCAAAGGCAGGCCTGCGCTGCGATAGGCCTCCAGCACGAACTGGGAGCAAAAGAACTGGTCATTGCGGCCCAAGCCCAATTGGACAGCCGCCACGCCGCGAATGCAGAAATCTCGCACCAGCGAGGGCACGAGTGGCAGCTCACACATTCGCCGCTCAATGGCGAATGGTGCTTGCAGCATGATGCCCAGGTAGTTGTACTTTTGCCCTATGTGTTTGCCCACAAACGCGTTCATCCCGGCCAAGTGCAGGTCGTTGAATTCGGGGTGCCGAAAGGCCACAATCGTTGATTCTTCTTGAAGAAACTCGCCCACGCTACGGGAGCGAATACCCTCGCCCACAGCTTCGACCAACTGGTGCTCTCCCAACGTATCGATGCCCACGTAAATCGCCGCATGGCTCACAGGCGAGAGCGTGATCAGGCGAATGCCCGACGACTTCAAGCCATTGTCTGCCGTGAGGATGATGTCACCGGGCTTCAACACCTCGGCACCGATCAATTGGCCACCATTGCCAGGGTTCAACGCCTTGTTTTGAAACGCAAGTTTTTGCTGCGATAGGTCTTCGCTGGACGTGATGCCCGTCGCGCAGGCGCTCAGCAACAACGCCGCCGTAAGCGCACCAGCTTGACCGCGCCTAACGCTTATTTTGAAAAGGCCGATCACGTGTTCTTGGAAATCGTGATCGACGGGAATTTCGATGAAAAGTCTTTGTTCTTGGCAGATATCGATACCGCCACTTGCCGCGCCACTGCTTTGTAGAGGGCTGCCACTTCGCCATCAGGGTCGGCGACTACGGTGGGCATACCGCTGTCGGCCTGCACGCGGATTTGCATGTTGAGCGGCAACGCACCCAGGTAGTCCATCTTGTAATCAGCCGCCATCTTTTTACCGCCATCGGCACCAAAAATATGCTCAATGTGGCCACAATTTGTGCACACGTGCACCGCCATGTTTTCGACAATGCCCAAAATCGGCACGCCGACTTTCTCAAACATTTTGATGCCCTTCTTGGCGTCCAGCAGGGCGATGTCCTGCGGCGTGGTGACGATAACGGCGCCGGTCATCGGCACGCGCTGGCTCAGGGTCAATTGGATGTCACCCGTCCCAGGTGGCAAATCGACAATCAAATAGTCCAGATCGCGCCAATTGGTTTGGCGCAGCAACTGCTCCAGCGCCTGGGTCGCCATCGGGCCGCGCCAGATCATGGCTTCATCCTGCGCGACCAGGAAACCGATCGACATCACCTGCACGCCGTAGTTTTCCAGCGGATCCATGGTTTTGCCATCATCGCTTTCCGGGCGGCCTTCAATGCCCATCATCATGGGCAGGCTGGGGCCGTAAATGTCGGCATCGAGCAAACCCACACTCGCCCCCTCGGCCGCG
>JANNFW010000668.1:0-1678 GCA_031380235.1 Rhodoferax sp.
ATTTGTGGCCGTGCCTGAACTGGTGGCCGCGCTGTAAAGAATAAATTCGTCGCTTCTGTTCCTATCGCAAGAGATTTTCATGACCTATAAAGCTCCGCTCAAAGACATGCTGTTCAACATTCAGCATATCGCCAGAATTGACCACATCGCGGCGCTGCCCGGGTTTGAAGACGCGGGTTTGGAGACGGCGCAGGCGGTGTTGGAAGAGGCCGCCAAGTTCAACGAAGGTGTTTTGAGCCCGCTCAACTGGGAAGGCGACAAAAACCCCTCGAGTTGGAAAGACGGTGTGGTCACCACCACGCCTGGTTTTAAGGCGGCTTTCAAAGCCTTTGCAGACGGCGGCTGGCAGGGCTTGCAGCATCCGTCTGAATACGGCGGGCAAGCACTCCCGAAGACGATTGGCGCGGCTTGCATCGAGATGGTGAATAGCGCCAACATGAGCTTCGCGCTGTGCCCGTTGTTGAGCGACGGCGCGATTGAAGCACTGCTGACTGCGGGTTCGGACGAACTGAAGGCCACCTACCTGGAGAATCTGGTCAGTGGCAAATGGACCGGCACCATGAACTTGACAGAACCGCAAGCCGGTTCAGACTTAGCGATGGTGCGCAGCCGTGCGGAGCCGCAGCCAGACGGCACGTACAAAGTCTTTGGCACCAAAATCTACATCACGTATGGTGAGCACGACATGGCGGAGAACATCGTCCACCTCGTGCTGGCGCGCGTGGTGGGTGCACCCGAGGGCGTGAAGGGCATCAGCCTGTTTGTCGTGCCGAAATTCATGGTGGGCAAAGATGGCTCGTTGGGCAAGCGCAACGACGTGCATTGCGTCAGCATTGAGCACAAGATGGGCATCAAGGCATCGCCCACGGCCGTGTTGCAATATGGCGATCAAGGCGGTGCCGTGGGCTACATCGTCGGTCAGGAAAATCGCGGGCTGGAGTACATGTTCATCATGATGAACGCGGCCCGTTATGCGGTGGGCGTGCAGGGCATTGCGATTGCCGAACGGGCGTACCAGAAGGCCGCGCAGTTCGCGCGGGATCGCGTGCAAAGCCGCCCGGTCGATGGCTCAATGTCAACCAGTGCACCCATCATCCACCACCCCGATGTGCGCCGCATGCTAATGACTATGCGTGCCTACACCGAAGGCTGCCGCGCGATGGCTGCTGTGGCCGCTGCGGCCTACGATGCGGCACATCATCACACGGATGCTGACGTGCGCAAGCAGAATGCCGCGTTCTATGAGTACTTGGTGCCGCTGGTCAAAGGTTATAGCACCGAGATGAGCCTGGAAGTTACTTCGCTCGGTGTGCAGGTGCACGGTGGCATGGGGTTCATCGAAGAAACCGGTGCTGCGCAGTATTACCGCGATGCGAAGATTTTGACGATCTATGAGGGCACCACGGCGATTCAAGCCAACGACCTGGTCGGCCGTAAGACCTCGCGCGACGGCGGGCAAACGCCCAAGGCGATTGCGATGCAAATCGAGAAAACTGAAGGCGAGTTGTTGAAGAACGGCAGTGCCGATGCGGTTGCTGTGGCCAAGCGGCTCAAAGCAGCGCGTGAAGCGTTTGTCGACGTGGTGAACTTCGTCGCAGGCAATACAAAGGCATCTCCCAACGCAGTGTTCGCGGGTAGCGTGCCCTACCTAATGCTCGCGGGCAATGTGATGGCGGGC
>JANNFW010000741.1:0-1962 GCA_031380235.1 Rhodoferax sp.
CCTTCTTCCAAGATGCGCGCGGCTTCGTTCACCAGGGCGTAAACCAGGCGCTGCACGATCTCTTCATCAGACACTTTGCGCGGCTTGATGCCTTTGGACGCGCGGTAGTCTTCAATCATCTTGACGACTTCTGAGTTGGGAATTGGGTCGCGCTTGCCGGCCACGTAGTCGTACCAGCCCATGCCGACTTTTTGCCCGAAGCGGCCCTTCTCGCACAGCAGGTCTGCGGTCTTGCTGTATTTCATATCCGGCTTCTCGACCACGCGACGCTTGCGAATCGCCCAGCCGATGTCGTTACCCGCCAAGTCACCCATACGGAATGGCCCCATCGCAAAGCCGAACTTCTCGATGGCTTTGTCAACCTGCTCGGGCGTGCAGCCTTCATCCAGCAAGAAGCCGCCTTGGCGACCATATTGCTCGACCATGCGGTTGCCGATGAAGCCATCGCACACGCCTGAGACCACCGCCGTTTTCTTGATCTTTTTACCCACCGCCATCACGGTGGCCAGCACGTCTTTGCCGGTTTTCTCCGCGCGCACCACTTCCAGCAGCTTCATCACATTGGCGGGACTGAAGAAATGCATGCCCACCACGTCTTGCGGGCGCTTCGTGAACGAGGCAATTTTGTTCATGTCCAGCGTGGAAGTGTTCGATGCCAAAATCGCGCCGGGCTTCATCACGCGATCCAGCTCGTTGAACACCTTTTCCTTCACGCCCATTTCTTCAAACACAGCTTCGATCACCATGTCAGCGTCTTTCAGGTCGTCATAGCTCAACGTGGTGGACAGCAGGCTCATGCGCTGCTCATATTTGTCCTGCTTGAGCTTGCCTTTGGTGACTTGAGATTCGTAGTTTTTGCGGATGATGGCCAGGCCCTTGTCCAGCGCCTCTTGCTTCATCTCCAGAATCTTCACAGGAATGCCTGCGTTCAAGAAGTTCATCGAGATGCCGCCACCCATGGTGCCTGCACCAATCACGGCGACGGATTTGATCTCGCGCTGCGGGGTGTCCGATGGCACATCAGGTATTTTGGACGCGGCGCGGTCTGCGATGAAAATATGACGCAGAGCCTTGCTCTCCGGCGTCCACATTAAGGCGATGAAGATTTCGCGCTCTGTTGCCATGCCCGCATCAAACTTCTGCTTGGTGGCGGCTTCGACGGCGTCAACGCATTTCACGGGCGCGGGGAAGTTTTTCGACATGCCCTTCACCATGTTGCGAGCAAACTGGAAGTAGGCATCACCCATCGGGTGCTTGCATGGCAGGTTGCGCACCAGCGGCATGGGTCGTACGTCAGCCAGCGAGCGCGCGTAAGCCAACGCCTCTTCGGCCAGTGACTCAGGTGACTTCGCCATCTTGTCAAACAGCTTTTGACCCGGCAGCATCGCCAGCATTTCGCTCTTGACGGGCTCGCCGCTGACAATCATGTTCAATGCCACTTCAACACCCAACACGCGAGGCAGGCGCTGCGTGCCGCCAGCACCAGGAATCAAGCCGAGCTTGACTTCAGGCAGCGCAACACTGCAACCGGGTGCCGCAATGCGGTAGTGGCAACCCAAAGCCAGCTCCAGCCCGCCGCCCATGCAGACGGTGTGAATGGCTGCAATCACCGGCTTGGGTGAGTTCTCCAGCGCAATGATCACGCTGAGCAAATTGGGCTCAGCCAACGCTTTGGGGGAGCCGAATTCCTTGATGTCCGCGCCGCCCGAAAACGCTTTGCCTGAACCCGTCAATACTATGGATTTCACCGCTGCGTCAGCATTGGCTTTGGTCAGCCCATCGGTGATTCCAAGGCGGGTTGTAAACCCAAGGCCGTTCACCGGCGGGTTGTCCATGGTGATGACGGCAACGTCGCCGTGAACCGTGTAGTGAGCTGTCATGGGGAGTGATCCTTTAGAAAATAGAACGGTCGTGCGTTTTTTAAAATTGTAGGGGCTTAACAGCGATTGTGGCGGCCACAGG
>JANNFW010000781.1:0-3525 GCA_031380235.1 Rhodoferax sp.
CAATGCGCCGGGCGATGCGTGTGAGACCCTGCGGGCCGTGGTAGACGGCATACATGCTGGCGACGACGGCAGGCAGCACCTGCGCGGTGCAGATGTTGGAGGTGGCCTTTTCGCGGCGAATGTGCTGCTCGCGTGTTTGCAGGGCCAGCCTGTAGGTGGGGTTGCCGTGCGCATCAACGCTCACACCCACCAAGCGACCTGGCATAGAGCGCTTGAATTCATCGCGGCAGGCCAAAAACGCTGCGTGCGGGCCACCATTGCACATCGGCATGCCAAAGCGCTGCGTGGTGCCCACGACGATGTCGGATTTGAATTCTCCGGGCGGAACAAGCAGGGTCAGCGCCAGCAAATCTGCGGCGACGATGAACGCAGCCTGTTTTCCGTGGACGGCTTCAACATCGGCGCGCAGATCGTCAATACGGCCACTGGTACTGGGATACTGGGCCAGCACGGCAAAGTAATCGGTGCCCAGCGCATCTGCCCACTCTTGCGCTGAATTGGCCAGTAGAACCTTGATGCCTAGAGGAGCCGCGCGGGTCTGAATGACTTCAATGGTTTGCGGATGGCAATCGCCTGCGACGATGAAGGTGTTTGATTTGCTCTTCACGGATCGCTTGGCCAGCGTCATCGCTTCCGCCGCCGCCGTGGCTTCGTCGAGCATCGAAGCGTTGGCAATCGGCATGCCGGTAAGGTCGCAGACCATGGTCTGAAAGTTGATCAACGCCTCCAACCGGCCTTGCGAAATCTCGGCTTGGTAAGGTGTATAGGCGGTGTACCAAGCCGGGTTTTCAAGAATATTGCGCAAGATCACACCGGGGGTATGGGTGCCGTGGTAACCCTGGCCGATGAAGCTCTTGAGTACCTTGTTCTTCGAGGCCATTTGCTTCATTTCGGCAAGCGCCGCAGCTTCTGAAATAGCCGCTGGAATCGCCATCGCGCGACTGCGTGCGATGCTACGTGGCACGATGCCGTCGATCAACTCGCGCCGCGAGTCTGAGCCGATGACCTTGAGCATCAGCGCCTCATCAGCATCGTCAATGCCGATATGGCGCGCGACGAACTCGGACGCGTTTTCCAGCTCGGCGAGCGGTTGGGTGGCTTGCATCAACATGGTGAATTCCTGTGATTTCTTCTTCAGGCTGCGGCTGAGAATTTGGAGTAACTGGTTTCGTCCATCAAGGCTGCAAGCTCAGACAGGTTGCTCAACTTGATCTTGAAAAACCAACCCGCACCGAGTGGGTCTGAATTGGCAAGAGCTGGGTCTGCGCGCAGGGCTTCGTTGACCTCAACCACTTCGCCACTCACAGGCATGTAAACGTCCGCTGCCGCTTTGACGGACTCCACCACACCCGCGATCTCTTTGGGTGCAAACGACTTGCCGACTTCGGGCAAGTCCACAAAAACGACATCGCCCAACGCGTCTTGCGCGTGGTGCGTGATGCCGACAGTGGCGATGTCTCCGCTTACGTTCAGCCATTCGTGGTCTTCGGTGTATTTGAGGGTCATGAATTTGCTCCTGAAAAGGGAAATGGAAAACGATGAAAAAAACTAGTCAAAAAAGTCAACCGCGAAAGTAGCGGTTGGGAACGAACGGCATGGTGCTGACAACCATGGGCACAGGCTTGCCGCGCACGATGGCGTGCAGGGTTGTGCCCAAACTCGCGTAAGCGGCATCCACGTAGCCCATCGCTACGGGTTTGTCGATGCTCGGCCCAAGCAATCCACTGGTGACTTCGCCAACGCGTTGGCCCTGGGTGTTCTGCAGTTCGGTGTGGTCGCGCACGGGAATGCGCTCCTGGGCGATCAAACCAACGCGCTTTTTGGCAAGGGGCGAGGTGCCACCATCCGCTGATGCTTGCAATTGCGCCAGGATTTTTGCCGCCCCGGGGAAGCCCCCCCCACGGGCGCCGCCCGCACGTCGCACTTTTTGCATGGCCCAGTTCAAGCCCGCTTCAACCGGCGTAGTGGTGGTGTCAATGTCATTGCCATACAAGCACAAGCCCGCCTCCAACCGCAACGAGTTGCGCGCGCCCAGGCCCACGGGTTTGACCTCCGGTTGTGCGAGCAGCGCCCGCGCCAGTGCCTCGGCCTGCATCTCATGCACTGAAATCTCAAAACCGTCTTCACCCGTGTAGCCGCTGCGGGTGACAAAGCACTCAATCGTTTGATGCGGGCCATGGCTGTCGCAAGCGATGTGGAAGGTGCCTCCGGTCATGAAAACCAGTTTATCGATGCTTGGGCACAGCCGCGTCAATGCCGTGACCGCGCGCGGCCCCTGCAAGGCCATCAACTCCATTTGCGGCATGGGAATCACCTGGCAACGGTGTCCAATCTTTTGCTGGATGTGCGCGATGTCACCGACTTTGCAGGCACCGTTGACAATGACAAAGATGTCTGCTTTGCGCTTGAAAAACATCAGGTCGTCGATGATGCCGCCTTCTTCATTGAGGAGCAGGCCGTAACGCTGCTTGCCGACGGGCAGGTCGATCACGTCAACAGGCATCAGGCTTTCAAACGCGGCTGCGGCATCTGCGCCCACAAGTCGTAATTGGCCCATGTGCGAGACATCAAACAGCCCGGCTTGCTCGCGGGTGTGCAGGTGCTCGGCCATCAGGCCAGCGGGGTACTGCACGGGCATGCTGTAGCCTGCAAAGGGCACCATGCGGGCACCCAGGCTCACGTGCAGGTCATGCAGCGGTGTGCTCAGAAGGGATTCAGGCACTGTGGAAGTGGTGGCTTGTGCGGACAAAGAAATCTCCAGGGGCAACAAACGAATCACGAATAGAAGCTTAAGTGCTATTCATGCGCTGCCCCCGCTGTCCGCTTTACCTGAGAGATTCGCCCATCACCATCACTCTGGCGCATTGGGTTTGCTCCTTCGGTGGGCTGCATCGGGTGCAGCCTCTCTCCAGTGGGGAAACGTCTCGCGGCTGGGCGGCCACGTGACGGTTATCAGTCCTTTTGCCTGAGCGTTCAGACCGCTGAAATCAGCCCGTCTTGCGCCTTCGGCGGTGCTCGCAACAAGGTGTTGTCGGCAGCACTCTCTCCTGACAGTGAAGATTCTAGCGTGTTGTGGTCAGCTACTTGTTATAGACCAGATCGCGCAGACCGAGTGACAGGACTGGCACGTAGGTAATCACCATCAAGCACGCCAGCACCACCAGCACGAAAGGCAACAGGTGCGGGATGATGCGATCCAGCGAGATGCGCGCCACGGTGCAGGCGGCAAACAAATTTACGCCAAAGGGCGGGGTGATCATGCCCAAGGCCAAGTTGACCACCATCACCAACCCGAAGTGGACGGGGTCAATGCCGAAATGAATGGCCACCGGTGCCAAGATAGGGGCCAGCACGATGATGGCGGCACTGGTTTCAATGAACATGCCAATCAAAAACAGCGCTGCGTTGATGCCCAGCAAGAACATCGTGGGTGATTTCAGCACCTCTTGCAGCCAGTGGCCAATCGCGTCCGGCACACCTGCACGCGTGATCAGAAACGCAAACAGGCCCGCATTAGCAATGATG
>JANNFW010000010.1:0-4525 GCA_031380235.1 Rhodoferax sp.
GGACGCGTTGGCGCTGGGCAGCCAAACCAAAGCGGCTGCGGCACAGTCAGCAGGTAAATTCGTCGATGAGATCATCGCCGTGTCACTGGCGCAGAAAAAGGGCGACCCCATCATCTTCAATGCCGATGAATTCATCAATAAAAAAACCAGCGCGGAAGGCCTGGCCGGGCTGCGGCCTGCGTTTGACAAGGCCGGCAGCGTGACCGCGGGCAACGCCTCGGGCTTGAACGACGGTGCCGCTGCGGTGGTGGTGATGAGTGCCAAAAAGGCCGCATCGCTGGGCTTGACGCCGCTGGGCCGCATTGCCTCATTTGGCACCACTGGGCTGGATCCGGCCACCATGGGCATGGGCCCGGTCTCGGCCACCCGCAAAGCGCTCACCCGCGCAGGCTGGAACGCTGCTGACGTGGATTTGTTTGAGCTCAACGAAGCCTTTGCCGCTCAAGCCTGCGCCGTCAACAAAGAGCTGGGCATCGATGCCGCGCGCGTGAACGTGAACGGCGGCGCGATTGCCATCGGCCATCCGATTGGTGCGTCCGGCTGCCGCATTTTGGTCACGCTGCTGCACGAAATGCAACGCCGTGACGCGAAAAAGGGTGTCGCAGCGCTGTGCATCGGAGGCGGTATGGGGGTTGCCCTCACTATCGAACGCTAGACCTTGCGTTCATAATAAAAAATTCAACTGCGTATAACCGAAAGAGGAGAACAGCATGAGTCAAAAAATCGCTTACGTCACCGGTGGCATGGGTGGTATCGGCACCGCCATCTGCCAGCGCCTGAACAAAGAGGGTTTCAAGGTCATCGCAGGCTGCGGCCCCACGCGCGACCACGTCAAATGGATTGGCGAGCAGGCGGCGCTGGGCTACACCTTCTACGCGTCGGTTGGCAACGTCGGTGCGTGGGATTCCACGGTCGAAGCCTTCGCCAAAACCAAAGTGGAGCACGGGATGATCGACGTGCTGGTGAACAACGCCGGCATCACCAAAGACCGCATGTTTTTGAAGATGACCCGCGAGGATTGGGACAGCGTCATTGAAACCAACCTCAACAGCATGTTCAACGTCACCAAGCAGGTCGTGGCCGACATGGTGGACAAGGGCTGGGGCCGCATCATCAATATCAGCAGCGTCAACGGCGAAAAAGGCCAAGCCGGGCAGACCAATTACTCCGCCGCCAAGGCCGGTATGCACGGCTTCTCGATGGCGCTGGCGCAGGAGATGGCGACCAAGGGAGTCACCGTCAACACGGTGAGCCCAGGCTACATTGGCACTGACATGGTTAACGCGATTCGCGAAGACGTGTTGGCCAAAATCGTCGCGACTATCCCCGTCAAACGCCTGGGCAAGCCCAGCGAGATCGCCTCCATCATCGCCTGGCTGGCTTCTGAAGAAGGCGGTTACACCACGGGTGCGGACTTCTCGGTCAACGGTGGTTTGCACATGGGCTGACGATTGCTTTGCGCGACTGGTTTGCGTAAGCGGGTTGCGGATCTATTTGCTATAAAATAAATAGCTTTCTACGCACATTATTCGAGAGCTGAGGGCCGATTTAGTTCATAAATCGGCCCTTTTTTGCGTTTTGGACGTAAAAATTAACCCGTGAGTTAATTTTCTTCAAAATGGCATCTTCGCTAACTCGACATGACCTCGGGTAGCAAATCGGGATGTTTGTCCAGCACCCGCAGCAACTTCACCAAAGCCAACGATGGTTTGGTTCGTCCGTTCTCGTAGCGAGAGAAAGCGTTGACACCTCCCCCGAAAATTTTGCCCGCCTGCTGCTGATCTAGTTTGAGCTTTTTACGCACAGCGGTGATGAAAATCGGCTCAACAAACGACGCATTCACCTGCTGGTGGAATTCGCCAGTCCAGTCACTGCATCGCTTGGCTTCAGCCATGTCCAACACAACTTCATTGCAGGCCGGGCAAAAGTCACCCGTCACCGCTGGGATCACGGTGGATTCACCCTTGTAGACGTAAGGTATGTCGCGGGTGTCATGTATCAACTTGGCTGCGCCACAAACAGGGCATTTCATTTCATAGCTCCTTGAAGGACACGATCAACACATCGTCAATCACGGTGATCTTGAGGTAAACGTTTCCAGATACAGAAACAGGCCGGTAGACATCCTGCCAAATGGTGTGGTCATTGTGTGTGGTCATGCTTTTAAAGAAATCACTGGGGAGCAGGTCGCTCACGGTTTGAACGATCTGCGCTTCAGAAACCCCCAACCTCTGCCCACCGATTACCGCGCTGAAAGTCATGCGAACCTTGCCAGCGGCAATCAACCGCTTGACGACTGTGAGCTTGCAGTGTGGCGTACTTTTTTCCATCGAAACTCTAATTATGCCGATTTGGTTTAATTTTGGCTAGTAGGTTAATTTGTAAAACTCTCTAGTTTCACCCTCACCAACGCCAGCCGGTCATTGCCAAAATACATGTCATCACCCGCATCATTTGCGACAAACATCGTGGGCGAGCCGAATCCGCCACGCGAGACCACTTCTTCGGTGTTGGCTTTGAGCTGGTCTTTGATGGCGTTTTGGCTGATGCCATCAGAAAACGCTTTCACGTCAACGCCCGCGCTTCCACAAATGTCAGCCAACACGGTGTCTTGTGAGATGTCTTCCTCACGCGACCAGTAGGCCTCAAACACGGCTTTGGCAAACGCCACCATCGCCGGTTTTGCCTCCGATGGGTCGTTTTGCAACAGCCAAATGCAGCCGCGCATCGCCTTCACGCTGTTGACCGGGAAGACTTTGGGCGGCATGACGATTTTCAAACCAGCGGCGCGGCTCCAGTCTTGCAAGTCTTTGAGCATGTAGGCTTGTTTGGCAGGTACGGGGCGTTGGCGCATCTCATAAACGCTGGGATTCACGCTATTGAAGATGCCACCGACCAGAATCGGCTTCCATTGAATGGCGACCTTCAGTTCGCGCGCCAACGGCTGGATGTTGTGAAACGCGAGGTAAGTCCACGGGCTGCTGCAATCGAAGAAAAATTCAATCATGGTGGCTTTTGACATGTCAGTCACTTTCAAAGTTTGTGATCGCCCGCTTTGACGCTTTGAGCAGTTTGCCCAAACAGCGCCTTGCGCGCTCCTTCAGTCATCATGCCAGCGCGCAGCTCTTTACTCACGTCCAGTCCGCGCTTGGTAGCGGGGCGTTCAAACAGCGCGTTGTACCAGCGCTGCACGTGCGGAAATTTGGCGAGGTCAACCTGCTGCGCCTTGTGCGTGCGCACCCAGGGGAAGATCGCCATGTCGGCAATCGAATAGCTCGCACCCGCGACGAACGCCGCCGTGCGACTCAACTGCGCATCCAGCACGCCATACAGCCGATCAACCTCTTTCGCGTAGCGCTCCATCGCGTAGGGAATTTTCTCGGGCGCATAGAGCAAGAAGTGCCCGTTTTGCCCCGCCATGGGCCCCAAGCCGCCCATCTGCCACATCAGCCACTGCATTACTGCGTAGCGCTCGCGAAGACTGCTGGGCATGAACTGCCCGGTCTTCTCGGCCAAGTACAGCAAGCATGCGCCGCTCTCAAAAACAGCGACAGACGCACCGCCGCCTGCGGGGTCGTGGTCAACGATAGCCGGCATGCGGTTGTTGGGGCTGACGCTCAAAAACTCCGGCGTGAATTGCTCGCCTTTACCGATATTCACTGGAGTTAATCGGTACGGCAGGCCGCACTCTTCGAGCATGATGGACAGCTTCCATCCGTTGGGGGTGGGCCAGTAGTACAGGTCGATCATCGGGTTTACCCCTGAAAATTAAGCAAAAGAAAAAACGCTGTTACCGAATGTGTCATATGTCACGTAAATAAGTAGATTCCGCAGCCGTTTTCTTATTGTGCAGCGACTTGATAGTCATAATCCGAATGAAACCGTTTTCCTGCCGTCTGTGCGTTAGCGCACTTACGGTGGGCAGTTCGCTTTTAAGAGCAAATTTCGGCCCATCGTGGCTGCAATCGGGAAAAAAAATGACGAATCGTCGTGGAACATCGGGACCATCAAAGAGCAAACCGCAACGCACCAGCAACCCGAGGCTGGCCCTCGAACCACGCATCGTTTTTGACGGTGCGGGCGGTACTTCTGCGGCCGATGTTTACTCTCTAGACATCGCCGAGCGCTATCAGCAGCTTAGCCTGTTTGTGCCGCCGGCGGTTCGCGAAGCGGTGGTGGTCGTCAAACAAAATGCAGAAACGGGCAAGCCTGATCGTAACGCCGATTCGGCAAAAGACGCTAAAGCTGTTGCGAGCGCCGAAGGGTCAGCGAGCACTGAATCCAACGACGCTGTCACGCCACAAACCCTCGGAAATGTCACCTTCCTGTGCACCGAGATCATCTTCATCGACTCGTCCGTTCAAGACGTGCGTGCGTTCCTGAAAGGGAAATCCGGCGAAGTCATTGTTCTGGATGCCAACCGCGACGGCGTGGAGCAGATCGCGCAGGCGCTGGCAGGCCGTCAAGACGTCACCGCCATTCACATATTGAGCCATGGAGATGTGGGTCAGTTGCGCCTGGGCAA
>JANNFW010000099.1:0-2757 GCA_031380235.1 Rhodoferax sp.
GCCCCGCTGGTATTGCACTGAATAAAGGAGAAATTTGATGGATTTGACATTCACGCCCGAAGAGCAAAAATTCCGCGAAGACATTCGCGCCTGGGTCGCCGCCAGCCTGCCCAAACACATCTCGCACAAGGTGCACAACGCTTTGCATCAAACCCGCGAAGACATGCAAGACTGGGCCAAGATTTTGGGCAAAAAAGGCTGGCTCGGCTACGCCTGGCCCAAAGAGTTTGGCGGGCCGGGCTGGAACGCGATTCAAAAGCATCTGTTCGAAGAAGAATGCGCCATGGCCGGCGCGCCACGCATCGTGCCGTTTGGCCCGGTGATGGTGGCACCCGTCATCATGGCGTTTGGCTCACCTGCGCAGCAACAGCGCCATTTGCCCGGCATCGGCAGCGGCGAGGTGTGGTGGAGCCAAGGCTACAGCGAACCCGGCGCGGGCTCTGACCTCGCATCGCTTAAAACCAAGGCGGAACGACAGGGCGACAAATTCATCGTCAACGGCCAAAAAACCTGGACGACGCTGGGGCAATACGGCGAGTGGATCTTCTGCCTAGTGCGCACCAACAGTGACGGCAAGCCGCAAACCGGCATCAGCTTTTTGCTGATCGACATGAAGTCAAAGGGCGTAAGCGTGCGGCCCATCAAACTGTTGGACGGCAGTGTGGAGGTCAACGAAGTCTGGTTTGACAACGTGGAAGTGCCCGCAGAAAACCTCGTCGGCGAAGAAAACAAGGGCTGGACTTATGCCAAATACCTGCTGGGGCACGAGCGCACCAACATTGCCGATGTCAACCGCACCAAGCGCGAATTGGAGCGCCTGAAGCGCATCGCTAAGGCCGAGGGCATGTACGACGATTTTCGATTCCGCGACGAAATCGCCAAGCTCGACGTGGACGTGGTGGCGCTTGAAATGATGGTGCTGCGCGTGCTGGCGGCTGAGAAGTCTGGCAAACAGTCGCTCGACGTGGCGGGCTTGCTCAAAATTCGCGGCAGCGAAATCCAGCAGCGCTACAGCGAGTTGATGATGCTGGCCGCCGGGCCGTATTCCCTGCCCTTGATTCATGAGGCGATGGAGGCGGGCTGGCAAGGTGATGCGGTGGGTGCACTGTACTGCGCGCCGCTAGCGTCCACTTACTTCAATATGCGCAAGACGACGATTTATGGGGGAAGCAACGAGGTTCAACGCAACATCGTGGCTCAAACCGTTTTAGGATAAAAAGATATGTACTTCGACTTTTCAGAAGATCAGGATCAACTGCGCGACGCGGTACGCAAGTGGGTGGACAAGGGCTATGCTTTTGAGCGCCGCCGCAGCATTGACAAAGCGGGGGGCTTTTCACGCGAAGCTTATGGCGAGCTGGCCGAGCTAGGCCTAACCGGCCTTTACATCGCTGACACGCACGACGGCTTGGGCATGGGCCCCGTCGAAGGCATGGTGGTGATGGAAGAGCTGGGGCGCGGCATTGTGCTGGAGCCGTTGCCGCAAAGCTTGATCACAGGTGGCGTGATTTCGGGCTATGCGGACGACATCTTGAGGAAGGCCTGGCTGCCGAAAATCGCCATTGGCAAGGCTTTCGTTGTGCTCGCTTATCAAGAGCGTGCTGCGCGCTACAACCTTGATGTCTGCCAAGCCAAGGCCACGCAAAGCGGAAACGCGTGGACAGTCACTGCGTCCAAAAGTATCGTCCCGGCAGGCGATCAGGCGGATGCCTTCCTAGTGCCCGCCGTCGCCAACGGCAAGATCGCGCTCTTCCTCGTTGAGCGCGGCGCAAGCGGTGCTACGACACGCGGCTACGGAACGCAAGACGGTGGCCGCGCGGCAGAGCTCAAGCTGCAGGATGCCCCCGCGACGTTGATCACGCTCGATGGCCTGACCGCGTTAGAGCACGCCATCGATATCGGCATCGCCGCCACCTGCGCGGAAGCCGTGGGTGTGATGGAAAAAACTTTGGAAATGACGGCAGAGTACGTCAACATCCGCAAGCAGTTTGGCGTGACCGTTGGCAGTTTTCAAGCGCTGCGCCACCGCGCAGCCGACATGAAAATGCAGCTCGAACTGGCTCGCTCGATGAGCTATTACGCATCGCTCAAACTCAACGCCCCAGCGCCCGAGCGCCGCGCCGCGATGGCCCGTGCCAAATACCAGTTGGGTAACTCCATGCGCTTTGTCGGCCAACAGGCGATTCAATTGCACGGCGGCAACGGAGTGACGGACGAATACGCCATCAGCCATTACTTCAAACGTCTCACGCAACTTGAGATGACCTTCGGCGACACGCTGCACCACCTGGGTGAGGTGTCGGATCGGATGCAGGAGACGGCGGGGGTGTTTGCTTGATTCGCTCCTGAAATACCGAATTCAGCGGTAGGCGGGCCGATGAGGCCGGGGTGGGTAGCTACGCGAATGTCACCCGTGGAGCTGAGTGCGCCGTCGGCCTGAGCCCACCAAGTTCACGTCTTCTCAACCAACGCTTTCAGCCGCGCCGTGCCGCTTCGATAGCAGCGATATCGATTTTCCGCATCTGCATCATGGCCTCAAACGCACGTTTGGCCACAGCGGGATCGGGGTCTGTGATGGCTTGCATCAAGGCAACCGGCGTGACTTGCCACGACAGCCCCCATTTGTCTTTGCACCAACCGCACTCACTCTCTTGCCCACCATGGCTGACGATGGCATTCCAGTATTTATCGGTCTCCGCTTGATCGACAGTAGCCACCTGAAACGAGAACGCTTCGCTGTGTTTGAACGCGGACCCA